>CALLZC010000053.1 GCA_937858995.1 uncultured Nostocoides sp. | reverse complement strand
CAAGCAGAAGACGGCATACGAGATAGGAGTCCGTCTCGTGGGCTGGGAGATGTGTATAAGAGACAGGTTCGGGTTCCGGGGTGAGGGCGGCGGGTTCGCCGCTGACCCGCCGGGCCAGCACATCGGCCAGGAGCGCGATCCGGTCCTCGCCGCGCGCCATGGCATCGGCCCGCGCGGCCCGCGCACCCGCGAGCGCCTCGACCTCCCGCCCCTGTTCCCACGCGATCTGGGCACAGAGAATCCGTGCGGCGATGCCCAGCCACGTCTCCTCACCGACCGCGCCGTCGATGATGGCCGGCGAAAGCGCCTCGGCAAGCTCGAGGTCGCCGGCGCTGACGTGCGCATCCATCAAGGTACGGCGGGCTTGCCGCAGCGCATAGGTGTCGACCCCGTCGATGGCCATCAGCCGGGCGACCTCGGCCCGCGCATCACCCAACTGACCCGCGTCGAGGAACATCTCGGCACGAATCGATGCCGTGCGGGCCAGTTGGGTGCCAGGCTCCGCGCACGCGACGGCGTGCTGCTCGGCCCGATCCAGGAAGCGCAAACCGGCAAAAGTGCCGATCACCTCCGAGGCGCAAATCCCCGCCCGCCGGGCGACCTGCGCGCCGACTTCCGGTGGACCATCGCCGCTGGCCAGAACCGTTTCCAGCAGGGTCAGGGCGTCGCGCGGACGCATCGCCGTATAGAGCGGGCCGAACGCCCGATTGGCCAGGTCGTAGGCGAGGTCACGGGTCGCCGGGTCAGCCGCGGCACCCCGGATCGCCACCTCGACAACCGCCAGGTCCAGCAGCCACGGGTCGTTGACCGACCCGTCCTGCTCCATCGACGGAAGGGTCGCGAGCGCCCAACGCAGCAGCGCCGCCGAGGCCTGCGCCGGGTCGTCGGTATGCCGTGCGACGTCGAGGGCGTGCCGCCGCGCCGGACCGGGCATGCGCACCCGCTCGTCGGGGCTGATCTCGAGCAGCCCATGGCGCTCGAGTTGCGCCGCCGTGCCGATGGCCAGCGCGCGCGGCTGCCCGGCCAGCGCCGCGAAGACGTCGAACCCGACGTCGACATCCAGGCTTCCGAGGCGCCGGTATGCGGTCTGGGTGCTTTGGTCGCACAGGGCATACGACGCCTGGGTGAGCTCCGCGAGCGACTCCGGGGGGACCACGTCGGTCAGCCCGATCTGGGCCGCCTGCGCCGCCATCTGCTCGATGGCCAGGGGTATGCCAGCACTGGCCTCCAATAGCGATCGCAGGACCGACTCGTCTCGCTCGAGGTCGACCAGTGGACCACCGGCGCTGGCGAGTCGGCCGATGAACAATTCCAGGGCGCTTCCCGCGAAGGGTTCATGGGGCAGCGGCACGCCCAGGGGTTCGATGCGGATATCGAGCTCCCCCGGGGCGCCGTAGGGCACCGCACTGGTGCTGAGGATCCGCGGTGTGGATGTGGCGGCCAGCGTCGTTTCGAGCAAGTCGACCAGGGAACGCGCCAGTCGGGCCGACACCCCGTCGAGCACAGTCAGCCGCGCGCTCTCGTCCAAGGTCCGGATCAGGGTCAGCGTCGGCGCCTCACCGGGGGCGATATCCGGTGACAATGCGGAGAGCCACCGCCCGAGCAGGTCGTCCACGCCGGTGAGTCCGCGGGCATCGACCCAGGCCGGATCGGAGCCGGCGACGGCGTGCCGGGCGAGCAGCGTTTTTCCTACCCCCGGGGGGCCGACAAGCGTCACCCAGCGACGGTCCAGCAGACTCGATCGGACGTGGGCGAGGGTCTCGCGGCGTCCCAGGCAGGCGGGGAGCACGCGCTCAGGCTAGCTGACCGTCAGCCCCTAGGGCCGGGCTAACGGCGGGGATGATGGGTGCGACTAGGCAGTCTGATTGAGTGAAATTACCGATGCGAGGACCGGAGTCAATCGAGCAGAGTTAGGCCTGTCGACGTAGTCCGGCACCCAGGCCGGAGGCGCGAAGCTGCGGAGGGATCAGCTTCGAGCAGCTACCTCGATAGTGGATCCCGCCCGGGGGACGTGCGGATTCGGACGGAGGCGATCTCGACGCGGGGGTGTCGAGATCGCCTCCAGTCACGTCCAGCGCCAACCTCAGCCCAGGCCGTTGTCCGCCAAGAATTGCTTGGCGACGGTGGCCGGGTCGGCCTTGTCGATATCGGTCTGCTGCAACATCCCGGACAGGCTCTCCGTGGTCAGCTTGGCGCTGACGGCGTCGAGTGCGGCCACCACCTCGGGTGTCGCCTTGGCCTTGACGATCAAGGGCACCACGTTCTGGGAACCGAAGAGCCGCTTGTCGTCGGTGAGGGTCACGAAGCCGTTGGCCGCGATGGCGGGGTCCGTGGAGAAGATGTTGGCGGCATCGACCTGCCCGTTCTTGAGGGCGTTGACCAGGGCTGCCCCCTTGAGCGGCCGGAAGGTCTTGAAGGTCACGTTGTAGGTTTTTGCCAGGCCGGGGATGCCCTGGGGGCGATCCTTGAACTCCGGCGGGGCCCCGAGCGTGAGCTCACCGGCCTTGGCAGCTAGATCCGAGACGGACACCAGTTGGTAGGTTGCGGCCGTTTCCTTGGTGACATTGATCGAGTCGTTGTCCTCCGCGGCCGAAGCGGTCAAGGCCTGCAGCTCCGCCGGCAGCAGACCGGTCAGGCCGGCATACACCTTGGCGGGGTCGGTCTCGGCGAAGGAGTTGTCATAGAAGAGCGCCAGGGCGCCGGTGTATTCGGGGACCAGGTCGATCGAGCCGTCCTCGAGGGCCTTGAGGTAGATATCGCGTGACCCGATGCCCAGCTTGGTGGTGGCATTGATGCCCTTGGCCTGCAGCGCACCGGCATAGATCTCGGCAAGCAGTGTGCTCTCCGAGAAGTCGGCCGAGCCGACGATGATCGAGGTGGCCCCGGACGCGCTGTTCGATCCGCTGGGCGCGGCGCTGGTGCTCGACGCACTGGAGAGCGGGTCGGAGCCGGAACCACAGGCACCGAGGGCGACCAGCGCCGTCGTGGCCAGGGTGAGGGTGAGCGCGGACTGGCGCATCGGCATACTCCTTGTTCGGCCGGAGGGTCCGGCAGGGGTGGGGACACGCGCGCTATCGCACGTTGAGGCGATCTGTGCTGGGCACAACGTCTCTGGCGGGCGATTCCTTCCCGCGTCGATATCGCCCGGTGAGTCCGGGGCTGACCACCCAATGCGCCAGCAGGGCAAGGACCAGGTCGGCGAGCAACGCCAGGAGCGCCACGAGCACGGCTCCGCTCGCGGTTGCGGGGTAGTCGCCCACGGCCAGCCCGTCGATGAGGTAGCGGCCCAGGCCCCCTAACCCGACGTATGCGGCGATGGTCGCCGTCGCGACGACCTGCAAAGTGGCAGCGCGCACCCCTGATAGAAGCAGGGGCAGGGCGGCCGGGATCTCGACGTGCCGCAAGACCTCGAGGGGCCGCATGCCCATGCCGCGGGCCGCGTCGCGGGCCGCGGGGTCCACGGCCTCGACCCCGGCATACGCACCCGCCAACAGTGGAGGAATGGCGAGCACGACGAGGACCAGAATGCTGGGGAGGGTGAACGCGAGGTCGCCGGAGAGCCGAGGGCCGAGCCACAAGGCCAGGGCGAACAGCAGCCCGAGAGTCGGGACCGCGCGGGCGGCGTTCGCGGCCGTGATGAGCCACCGGGCGCGGCCGGTGTGGCCGATGAACAACCCCAGCGGCACGGCGATCGCCGCCGCGGCGCACAGCACGATCAGGCTGTAGCGCACATGCTCCAGGAGCCGGGTGGGTATGCCGTCCGGCCCGCCCCAGTTGACCGGGTCGCTCAGCCAACCCCAGATGGAGGCGATCATGCCTCGGCCACCGTCCGTTGCGGCCGGGGCGCGCGACGCCACGGGGTCAAAGCCCAGGCCAGGGCCTGGATGAGCACGTCGAAGGCCAAGGCCAGGACCAGGCAGCCGATGATCCCGGCCCACAAGGCGCCGGGGATATCCCGATTGAACCCATCGGTCAGGAGCGAGCCGAGCTGGGAGACGCCGATCAGCGAGGCGACACTGACAATGCTGACATTGCTCACGGCGGCCACCCGCAGGCCGGCCGCGATCACCGGGATGGCGAGCGGCAGTTGCACGGTCATCAGCCGTCGAAACCGGCCCAGGCCCATCGCCTCGGCGGCCGCGTCGACATGATCGGGCACCGAGGCCAGGCCGTCGACGACCGTCCGCACGAGCAGCGCGACCGTATAGATCGTCATCGCGACGATGACATTGACGGGGTCCAGGATCTGGGTGCCCAGGATGAGCGGCATCAGAATGAACAGGGCCAGGCTGGGAATCGTGTAGAGCAGTCCGGTGCCCGCGAGCGCCAGCGGAGCCACCACGCGGTAGCGATGCACGAGCACGCCCAGGGGGATGCTCACGAGCAACCCGAGCACCAAGGGGATGCCCGCCAGGACCGTATGCCGCCCCGTCAGCTGGGCGATGAGCGCGAGGTGGTCAAGGATCCAGGTCATGGCGGGCTGCCGACTCCGGCGGGATCGGCCACACCCTGCTGCGTGTCGTCGTCCGGCTGCTCAGTCGATGACTCCGGACGCCCAGGACCCCGCGCGGCCGCGTGCCGCTGGGCCTCGATCACCTCGATGACGTCGCGCGCCACGACCGTCCCCAGCAGCAGCCCGTCGTCTCCGACCACGACGCCCCGGCCGCTGGGCGAGGACAAGGCGGCATCCAACGCGGCGCGCAACGGTCCGCCCTGCTGGGCCAGCGTCCCGCCGAGGGCCACATCGGAGGGGTTGACGTGCGACGGGGTGGCCGTCGTCGCGAGCCAACCGAGCGGCCGACCCGCCTGCGCCACCAGGACCCACCCGTCGGTGGCGCGCTCGATCACCACCGCGGCCGGGTCGCCCGGGGCCACCGTCGCCTCTACGTGCACCGGAACCGTGCCGTCGACGAAACTCAGGGCCCGGTAGCCGCGATCCCGGCCGACGAAGTCGGCGACGAAATCATCGGCCGGGTGGGCCAGGAGCTCGCTCGGTGGGGCGATCTGAGCCAGCGTGCCGCCGACCCGCAGCACCGCCACCTGGTCACCGAGGACGATCGCCTCGTCGATGTCATGGGTGACGAAGAGGATCGTCTTGCCGAGCTCGCGTTGCAGCCGCAAGAACTCTTCCTGCAACTGTGCCCGCACGACCGGGTCCACGGCCGAGAAGGGCTCGTCCATGAGCATCACGGGCGGGTCTGCTGCCAAGGCTCGGGCCACACCGACGCGTTGCTGCTGACCACCCGACAGTTGCGCGGGATAGCGGGTGGCGTAGTCACGCGGCAAGCCGACGCGCTCCAGCAACTCGTGGGCGCGGGCATACGCGGTCCGCTTGTCTACGCCCAGGAGTAGCGGGACCGTGGCGATATTGCGCTCGATGCTCTGGTGCGGGAAAAGCCCGCCGTGCTGGATGACGTACCCGATCCCCCGTCGTAACGTGGCCGGGTCGATCGCAGCGGTGTCGACCCCATCGATGGTGATCCGACCGGAGGTCGGCTCGATCATCCGGTTGACCATCCGCAGCGAGGTTGTCTTGCCGCACCCCGACGGGCCGACGAGCACCGTAATCTGGCCGGTCGGGGCCTCCAGGGTGAGGCCGTCGACGGCCGTGGTGCCGCCGGCATACCGCTTGGTCACCGCCTCGAACCGGATCACGTGTGCCTCCTTAGTCAGTGCAGCGCCACGCTAACCCAGGCCACCGACAGCCGCCCACCGATGCGCTGCCCGCCACGGGCCGCGGGGACCACCAGAAGGTCCCAAGTGCCCGGCCCGTGCGCGCGCACGTAAGCCCGGGGCTCAGACGTCGGCGCGCTGGAAGTTCTGGAAACTGCGCGAGGCCGTCGGACCCCGCTGCCCTTGATAGTGAGAGCCGTATTTGGCGCTCCCATAAGGGTTTTCGGCAGGACTCGAGAGCCGGAAGAAGGCGAGCTGGCCGATCTTCATGCCCGGCCACAGCATGATCGGCAAGGTCGCCACATTGCTCAACTCGAGGGTGACGTGCCCGCTGAATCCCGGGTCCACGAACCCAGCCGTCGCGTGGGTCAGCAGCCCGAGGCGGCCCAGGCTGGACTTGCCCTCCACCCGGGCGGCGAGGTCATCCGGCAGGGTGACCGTCTCCAGCGTCGAGCCGAGGACGAATTCCCCCGGATGCAGGACGAAGCCGTCTGCGGGATCGGCTTCCACGAGCCGGGTCAACTCGGGCTGGTCCTGGGCCGGATCGATGACTGGATACTTGTGGTTGTCGAAGAGCCGGAAGTACTTGTCCAGGCGGACATCCACGCTGCTGGGTTGGATCATCGAGGGGTCCCAGGGGGCGAGCACGACACGCCTCGCGTCGACCTCGGCAGCGATATCACGGTCGGAGAGCAGCACCCGGTCAACCTACCGGCTCACGGCGTCGCCGGGTGCAACGCGACCGTGGGGGTGGGCTAGAATTCCGGGCGGCGCCGGGCTCGATCCGCCGCACGCCGATGTAGCTCAATGGTAGAGCGCCAGCTTCCCAAGCTGGACACGCGGGTTCGATTCCCGTCATCGGCTCTCTGATAACCGTGCTGGTCAGCCGGGCCGAAGGTCAGCTAGACGTCCAGGGTGCGCACGAGTGCGGCGATGCGTTGCTGACGCGTTTGCGGCGAGACGGCCGACTCGACGGGCTGCAGAAGTTGTCGGCGCCTGGCGGCTGGCTCACGTTGGAAGGCCTCACGTCGGTTGGCGGCGATCAGGGCGCGCTGGACGTCTTCCGCGATCGGGACCACATCGGGGTCCGCGGCGCGCAGGCGGCAGCGGACGATATCGCCAGGTGCGGCGCCCAGTCTCCGCAACAGGGGTTTGCCGGCATACAGGAACGCATCCGTGATCACGTCGGACCGGTTGATCCCGAGGTTGACAGGGATATCGTCGATCGTGCCGTCGACACGACGCGTCGACGCGCTGCGTGCGGCGGCTTCCAGGGCAGCGTCGACCCGCACGATCACATAGTCGTTGCGACCCCACGGCATGACCTCGATGATGGCGTCGTATTCCACCCAGGTCGACTCATTGCTCACGTTTTCCAGGCTCACGGTTTTTCCAGGCTCACGGCGTCTCGCGTTCCTGGCGGAGGCCAGCCTCAGCGGCGGCGTGCGCGACGCCGCCCGCATCCGGAGCGCCGACCTCGATCAGCACGCGCTCCCGAGTCCCGCCGTCGACAGCGTCGTGGGCGGCCGCGACGGCGCTCAGCGGGTAAGGGTGCGCGATGGGGATGTGGAGGCGCGCGGCCAGTCCCGTGAGTTCGCGCGCCGCACGTGCCTTGGCCGCGGCAGGGAAGTCGTCGCTGCCGAGCAGTCGGACACTCAGGTTGGCGAACAGCATCGGCCAGACATCGAGCGTGACCCGGTCATCCCGAGATCCGTATGCCGCGATCACCGCCCCCGTGCGCGCCACCGCGGTGTCGAGGGTCAGGTTGCTCGAGAGACTGACCTCGATCACCCGGTCAACCCCCTCAGGCACCAGTTCGCGAATCCGCTCGGCGGGCTGAGTATCCAGGGCAATCACCCGAGGCGCCACCCGCGGATCGACGAGGGCGATATCCGCATGGGCTCGCACGGTCCCGATGACGTGAGCACCCCCTTGCGCGGCGAGTTGGGCGGCAAGCCCGGCCACTGCGCCCAGGACGCCGTGCACCAGGACGACCTGCCCAGCCACCGGGCCATCGGCGAAGACGGCGCGGTGTGCCGTGATGCCCGGGATTCCGAGGCACGCAGCGACCTCGTCGCTGACATCGCCCGGCAGGTCGAGGGCTAGGTGCTCGGGCACCACGGCATACTCCGCCGCTGTCCCGAAGGGGCGATAGGACTGCGCACCAAAGACCCACACGCGCTGCCCCACGCGGCGGGGGTCCACCTCTGGACCGACGGCGTCGATAACACCTGACCCATCGCTGTGCGGGATGACCCGGTCATAGGGCATGTCCGAACCGAGCCAGCCGCGCCGCTTCTTGGTGTCTCCCGGGTTGACGGCGGAGAAGCGCACGGCCACGCGCACCTCGCCCGGCCCGGGCACCGGGTCGGGCAGCTGACCGCATACCAAGACCTCGGCCGCGGGGCCCTGCCGGTCGTACCACGTGGCCTTCATTCGTCGCCTCACATCCGCCGCGATGCGGCACCTGCACGCCCTGGTTGGTCAGTTAGCAGAGGTTACGCTCAGCACCACACGCTGCATCCTGTGGACCTGAGCGCACCGTGTGCTAGCAGAAGTTGCAAAGGGGGGCGGGCGTGCGTCATCGAGGGTGGCCGCAGCGAGGCGGAGTTGCCCTACGTGCCCTGATTCCAGCTGCCGCCCAGCGGCACCGTCAACCC
>CALLZC010000052.1 GCA_937858995.1 uncultured Nostocoides sp. | reverse complement strand
TGGCCGGCCTGGACGGCATCAAGAACCGGATCGAGCCGCCGGAGCCGGTGGACAAGGACCTGTACGAGCTCCCGCCCGAGGAGCACGCCGAGATCAAGCAGGTCCCCGGCTCGCTGCCCGAGGTCCTGACCGCGCTCGAGGCCGACCACGAGTTCCTGCTCGAAGGCGACGTCTTCACGCAGGATCTGATCGAGACCTGGATCGACTACAAGCGCAAGAACGAGGTGGACCCGATCCGCTTCCGCCCGCACCCGCACGAGTTCGAGATGTACTTCGACATCTGATCCTCAGAACGGGCCCTGACCTGCGCAAGCGCGGGTCAGGGCCCGTCCGCACTGCGGCACGCTCGATGCCAGAATGAGGTCAGCTCGTTGGAAGTGAGCGCCTTGTGCTCCTCACGCTCACGACCCGGGCCGGGTACAGGATGTGCCGCTGGGGGGTGTGCTACCCGAAGATCTGTGCGAGGCCGAGTTTCAGTGCGGAGACGTCCGTGTCGATCGCGACGAGGTCGGCTTCGGGCGCCACGGTGAGGAGTTCGGGTGTGCCTGCCATGAAGCCGGCGATTTTGCCAGCGCTGCGAGCAAGCCGCAGCACGCCGCGCAGCGCGTCGATGGTCTGTGCGGAGCTGGGGGAAGGGTAGCCGGCGGAGATGGTCAGGTCGTAGGGGCCGAAGAAGACGCCGTCGACTCCGGGCACGGCGAGGATCTCATCCGCGTGGTCGAGGCCAGCGGTGCTCTCCACCATCGCCAGCAGCAGCGGGTGGGTGGGTGCGCTGGTCCCCTTGATAGCGGCCCGGCAGCCACCGGTGCTGCGGGCACCCAGTGGGGGCGTGCGGGTCGCGGTGACGAGGGCTCGTGCCTGGTCCGCCGACTCCACCATGGGGACGATGAGGCCACTGACGCCGGTGTCCAGGATCCGGGCGAGGATCGCAGGATCGTGTGAGGGGGCCCGGGCCAGCAGGGGCAGTCCGGCGGGTTCGGTGACGCGCAGCAGCCCGGGCAGGTCGTGAGGTTCGAGGTTGCCGTGCTGGAGATCGACACCCACCCAGTCGGCCCCGCAGCCGATGGCGACTTCCAGGCCGTAGGGGTCGAGGAAGCTGAGCCACAGGCCTCGCCGGAGTCCGTCTGCTGTGCTGGAGGCGGCGGACTGCAGCCGCGCCGTGAGGTCTCGGGCCATGCCGAGACGGTAGAGCGACCTCCGTTTGATGTCCAGATCGTGCTCGCCGCCGCCGCTGCGCCCGGCGGGTTGGCGCGTTTGACGGCGGGCCCAGGATGCTGCCGGGAAGTCGGGCGGGCGTGCCATACTCGCCGTCGGATGGGCCGCTCGAACCGGCACCCGGCCGGGATGAGATGCCGAGGAGGTCTTCGTGGTTGACGGAACTGGAACCACCACCGATCCCTGGGGTCTCACGACGGCGCCGGGCTCGTCGGCATACACCATGCACGCGGATCCGGAAGCCGACCCGCCCGCGCTGATCTGCCAGGTCGGATCGACGACCCTGCGGTATCACCTCAGGGCGGTCGAGGACCTGCACCATTGGCTTGTCGAGCAGGGCGACTGGGTTGACCTCGGCGCTGCCGACGAGAAGAAGGACGCTGCCCCGGGGACGGTCGAGGCGTTCGGCCGATCTCCCGAGAACCCGGTTGGCGGCTGGTATGGGCTGCGCAAGGGCTATCGCGGCCGCTTCGGGATGTATCTCCCGCCGCTGCTCGAGGCCCAGGGCCTTGCCGAAATCACTCACCAGCCTCGCAACAATCGGATGCGCGCCATCTGACCCCGGCCCGCGCCGGCCCGAAAAGTTTCTCCCACACAGTGCGATGCCCAACGGCTCATACCGGCCGTTGAAGGCACCTGCTAAGGCGCTCTGACAGAGCGCTTTTCGCTCGCGCGGATGCGCGAATTCCGTTGTGGGACAAGCCTAAGCAAGCGCTTGCTGAGTGACGAACTGTACATCCCCAGGGGCCCATTCTGGCTTGGGTCCTGATCTGCTCGGGAGTAGGTTCGAAGACGTAGGCGCTCGGCAGCGCCGCCGGACGCCGCGCCTTACTCATGCTTTCCGAAAGCGGGTCGTCCATGAAGATCGTGGTTCTCGTCAAGTACGTTCCCGAGCCGAGCGCCGTCTGGAAATTCGCGCCCGACCACACCATCGACCGGGCCGCCATGGACGGCCATCTCTCCGAATTGGATGAGTATGCGGTCGAGCAGGCCGTGCGCCTCGTCGAGGGTGGTCTGGACGCCGAAATCACGTGCCTGTGCGTCGGTCCCGCACCGGCGAAGGATGCCTTGCTCAAAGCGCTGGCCATGGGCGGCAGCAAAGGTGTGCTCGTCACCGATGACGCCATCCGCGGCAGCGACGCCCTCGGCACGTCCCTGGTGCTGGCCAGGGCCCTCGAGCGGATCGGGTTCGATCTAGTTCTCACCGGAATGGCATCCACCGACGCGGAAATGTCGGTCCTGCCGTCGATGATCGCCGACCGGCTGGGCATCAATCAGGCCACCTTCGCTGCCGCCCTGGCCGTGCGCGATAGCACAGTGGTCATCTCTCGCGACTCCGAGTCGGCCGACCTCGAAGTGACCGCCGCCCTGCCGGCCGTGGTCTCGGTGACCGACCGCATCGGCGAGGCGCGCTACCCCGCCTTCCGCCAGATCATGCTGGCGAAGAAGAAGCCCATCGAAACCCTGTCGCTGGCCGATATCGGCCTCGCCCCGGGCGACGTCGGTCTCCCGGCCGCCGCGCTCACCGTGCGGTCCATCACCCCCGCGCCGCCCCGGCCGGCGGGAACGGTCATCACCGATGACGGAACCGGTGCCACCCAACTCGCTGGCTTCCTCGCCGCCCGCGGCCTCCTCTGACCACCCTGACCAGACAGGAACTCCCGTGCCCGCAGTCCTCGTTCTCGCCGATCCCACGCCCGCAGGCGTCCGCCCCGCCACCCTCGAACTCCTCACCGCTGCACGCGCCATCGGCGAGCCGGCCGTCGTCCTCCTGGGAAACGCAAGCGACGCCGTCGTCGCCGCCCTGGGTGAGTACGGCGCCTCGAGCGTGTATGCCGTCGACGCGCCCGATGCCGATCGCTTCCTGGCCCTGCCCAAGACGGAGGCGCTGGTTCAGATCGCCGCCCTCACCACGCCCGTGGCCATCCTGATCACCTCGGGCCTGGAAGGCAGCGATATCGCCGCCCGGGTCGCGGTGCGCCTCAACTCCGCCGTCGTCACGGACGCCATCACCGTGGGCGCCGATGCGGGCCACGTCATCGTTACGCAGTCGATCGTGGCCGGCACCTTCCACGCCGAGAGCGTCGTGACGCGTGGACCAGCGGTGATAACGATGCGCCCCAATGCCACGACGGCCACACCGGCGCCCGTCGCCGCCGTGGTCGAGAAGGTCGCCGGCAATCCGCAGGCCGGTGCCGCGGGCGGCGAAATCACCGGGCGCGGCGCCAAGGCGTCCAGCGGCCGGCCGGCGCTCACGGACGCGGCGGTCGTCGTCGCAGGGGGACGCGGCGTCGGGTCCGCAGCGGGCTTCGGCGTGATCGAACAATTGGCGGACGCGCTGGGCGGAGCGGCCGGCGCCACGCGGGCCATCACTGACCTGGATTGGGCCTCCCACGACTTGCAGGTCGGCCAGACCGGCAAGACGGTCGCCCCGAATCTGTATGTCGCAGCTGGAGTTTCCGGGGCCATTCAACACCGAGCCGGCATGCAGTCCAGCAAGACGATTGTCGCCATCAACAAGGATCCGAACGCCCCGATCTTCGAGATCGCGGACTTCGGGGTTGTCGGGGACCTGCACCAGGTCATCCCCGCACTCCTGGAGCAGATCGCGGCGCGCCGCTCGTGATCACTCGTCCCAGCGCGCCCTCAGCACCACTTCCCCCCTCCAGACGAAGGACGTCAGCGCGATCATGACCGACACCACGACCACCGGCCACGTCGGCGGAGCGGGACTCGACCTGCCGAGCCTGAAGATGATGATCGAGGCCCTCGGCGACTTCATCGACGACGCCTTGCCACCCCAACGGATCCTCGACCTCGACCGCGCCGACGAGTGCCCATTGGACGTCGTCCGGGCCATGTCCGACCCGATGACCCTGGGGGTGCAGTTGGTCTTCATCCCCGAGGCCTACGGCGGCATGGACGGCGGCGCCTTCGATAGTTACCGCGTCTGCGAAGCCATGGGGCGCAAAGACATTGGCTTGGCGACGGCCGTCTTCGCTACCTTCCTCGGGTCGGATCCCATCGTGGTGGGCGCCACCGAGGAGCAGAAGCAACGATGGCTTGGTGCCATTGCCGAGGAGGGCGTGATCTTCGCCTACGGCGCCACCGAGCCGGAAGCCGGCTCCGACCTCGGGGCGATGAGCACCACGGCGACACCGGTCGTGGATGCGGCGGGCGCGGTCACGGCATACCGCATCAACGGCCGAAAGCAGTGGATCTCCAATGGCTCGATTGCCGACTACACGACCATCCTGGCCTCGACTCCGGAAGGCCCGACCTGGTTCGTGGTCCCCCGGGACACGCCGGGATTCACCGCCGGTCCCCCCGAGGATAAGCACGGCCTGCGATTGTCCAATACGGCCGCGCTCTTCCTCGACGACGTCGAGGTTCCCGCCGACAACCTGATCGGCACCGTCGGCGGCAAGGGGTTGATCCAAGCCCAACAAGTCTTCGGCTACACGCGGCTGATGGTGGCCGCCTTTGGCCTCGGTGGCGGGTGGGAGGCACTCGATCGAGCCATTGCCTACTCCCAGGACCGTGTCCAAGGCGGCGGACCGCTGAGCGAGAAGCAAGGCTTCACGCACAAACTCATCGTCCCGCACGCCGTCCGACTCGAGGCCGCGCGGGCATTCATCGAAGACACGGCTACCAGAATCGACGCCGGTGAAGGCGAGAACGGTGCGATGAACACCGCCGGAGCCATCGCCAAATACCTTGCGACAGAAGCGGGTAACGCTGCCGCTGATGCGGCGATTCAGGCACACGGCGGCTACGGCTACACGCGCCCCTATGTCGTGGAAAAGATCAAGCGCGATGTGCGCATCACCACGATCTACGAGGGCACCTCGGAGATCATGGAGATGACGATCGCCCGGGACCGGTGGCAAACACACCTGAAGTCCCTCGGTCGGCACTACCTGGACCTGGCTGATGACCTAGCGGACCTTGATCGCCGGCAACCGGGCGCGGGCGCCGACGTGGCCGCCCTGGGCATCCGGGCGTTGGCCGCGCTCCTCGAGGCGTGCAAGCTTGGCCGGTTGACCCGCAGCCAGCACATCCTCTTCCGGCTCGGTGAACTCATTGCCCTGGCCGAGAGCGCCGCCGTCTTTGCCCGAACTGCCGCGGCCGCCCACGCGGGAGTCCGGCCCGAGAAGAACCCGGGACGCTTCGACGCCGAGACCACCTGCGCCATGGCACGGGTTCACGCCCGCGAGGCCGCGCAGCGCATCGCCCTGGACGGTGCGCGGTGGGTCGCCGGGGCGGCAGATCCCGGATCCCCCGCGCTGCGTGCCCTGGACGCACTGCCCACGGCAGCGATCCGGGACGCCCAGGCGGGACTGCTTACCGATCTGGACTACCTCGCCGACGTCCTCTATGGACGCACCGATAGCTAAGACCCAGAACACCATTCAGCGCAGGGAAGTGGACGGATAAATGACCACCAGCGAACCCCGGCCGGTCGCGATCGTCGGGATGGCCGCGATCATGCCGCAGGCACCGACGGCGAGCGCCTTCTGGCACAACATCACCGGGGGTCGCTATTCGATCACCCAGGTCCCTCCGGAGCGGTGGGACCCAACGATCTACTACGACCCCGATCACGCGGCTCGCGACAAGACCTATAGCACCATCGGCGGGTGGGTTCGGGAGTTCGCCTGGGATCCGATCGCCTGGCGCCTCCCGGTGCCACCGACGGTTGCGGCACAGATGGACGAGGGGCAGCGGTGGGCGGTCTCCGCGGCGCGGGCCGCTCTGATCGACGCGGGCTGGCCGAAGTGGTCGGTCGATAGCGACAACGTGGCCGTCATCTTGGGCAATGCCATCGGCGGCGAGAAGCACTATCAGTCCTCGATGCGTGTGCGACTCCCCGAGATGCTCGCCCGGCTTCAGCAGTCCCCGACCCTCCTCGGACTATCCCCGGCGGTGCAGCAGCAGATCATCGACGAGACCCGGGCGCTCTATCTCGACAACGTCTTCGAGATCACCGAGGACACGATGCCTGGTGAACTCGCCAATGTGATTGCCGGGCGGATTTGCAATCTGCTCAACCTGCGTGGGCCGAACTTCACCACGGATGCGGCCTGCGCGTCCGGACTCGCGGCCCTCAACGCGGCGATCGACGGCCTCGTGGACCACCAATACGACGCGGTGGTCACCGGTGGAGTGGATCGGAACATGGCCATCGATGCCTTCGTCAAGTTCTGCAAGATCGGGGCGCTCTCGGCGACCGGCACCCGCCCCTTCGACGCCGGCGCCGACGGCTTTGTCATGGGTGAGGGGGCGGCGCTCTTCGTCCTCAAACGCCTCGCGGACGCCGAACGCGACGGCGACAAGATCTATGCCGTCATCCTCGGGGTCGGCGGCAGTTCGGACGGCAAGGGCAAGGGCATCACGGCGCCCAACCCGGTGGGCCAGCAACTGGCGGTCCGCCGCGCGTGGGCCCGGGCCGGGGTCGACCCCGCAACGGTGATGTCCATCGAAGCCCACGGCACCTCGACCCGCGTCGGGGATGCCGCTGAGCTGACGTCGCTGTCTGCCGTCTTTGGCGAGACGGACCTCGCGCGGGGATCCGTCGCGCTCGGATCCGTCAAGTCCAATATCGGCCATCTCAAGGCCGCGGCCGGGACCGCTGGCCTGTTCAAGATGGCCATGTCCCTGCACCAGAAGGTGCTCACGCCCAGCCTGAACTTCGTCAACCCCAATGACAATGTCGACTGGGACGCCATTCCCTTTGCCGTGAACACGACCCTGCGCGCGTGGCCCGAGAGCCCGCACGGCGTGCGCCGTGGCGCGGTCAGCGCCTTCGGATTCGGTGGCACCAACTTCCACGTGGTCCTCGAAGAGCACCTCCCGGGACGCCATCGCGAGCCCGCGCGCGTCTTCGCGGCCTCCGAACGCCCGGCCACATCGACCCCCACCGCTGCGGCCACGACGACCACACCGGTGGTGCGCAAGGCCCCCCTGCGCGGCGCCCTGGTCCTCGGCGGGCGCGACGATGCGGAGGTGTTGGCCAAGGCTCAGGCGGCCCTGCAGGCTGCGGCAGCCGGCTCGGCTCCGGCTCCAGCGGCCCCGGACCCGGGCCTGAAGGATGCGCCGGTACGGGTCGCTATCGACTACGGAGACGCCCAGGAACTGGCCGCCAAGCTCGAGAAACTGCTGAAGGCGATGTCGAGCGGGGTGCCGGCCGCGTTCAAGCTACTGCGCCAGCAGGGGGTGTATGTGGGGCGTGGCCCGGCCCCCAAGGTGGCCTTCCTGTACACGGGGCAGGGTTCGCAATATGTGAACATGCTCAAAACCCTGGCCGCCACCGAGCCGGTGGTGGCCGAAACCTTCGCCCAGGCCGACCGGGTGATGACCCCGCTGCTCGGCGGGAGGTCGCTGACCTCATACATCTTCATCGATGGGGACGACCCGGCGGCGGTCGCGACCCTGAACAACCAACTGATGCAAACCGAGATCACCCAACCGGCCGTCCTGGCGGCCGACCTCTCGCTCACCAGCCTGCTCGCGGCCTACGGGATCCATGCGGACATGGTGATGGGCCACAGCCTCGGTGAGTACGGCGCGCTGGTGGCCGCTGGATCACTCACCCTGGAGAGCGCGCTGGAGGCGGTGAGCGCCCGGGGGAGCGAGATGAAGAAGGTCTCGGTCGCGGACAACGGTGCCATGGCCGCCGTCTTCGGACCTCTCGAGAGGATCGAGTCCCTGGTCGCACGCGCGGACGGCTATGCCGTGGTCGCGAATATCAACTCCTACAGCCAGGCCGTGGTGGGCGGCGCGACTCGGACCATCGAGGATCTCGTGGCCAAGGCGGGCGAGCACGGGCTGACTGCAGCCCGGATCCCGGTGAGCCACGCCTTCCATACGAGCATCGTCGCCCCGGCCTCCGGGCCCTTGCAGGCGGCGTTGCGCCGATTGACGATCACCGGTCCCAGCGTGCCGATCGTGGCCAACGTCACCGGCGAGTTCTATCCCCTCGGCGCGAGCAGCGACGTCATGCTCGACTACCTCGGCCAACAGGTGGCCTCCCCGGTCCAATTCGTCAAGGGCCTCCACACGCTGTATGACGCGGGCGCCCGGGTGTTCGTCGAGGTGGGTCCCAAGCGGGCGCTCCACGGCTTCGTCGAGGACGTCCTCGGCAGCCGTCACGACGACGTCCTAGCCCTGTTCACCAATCACCCCAAGCTCCCCGACCCGGTCGCCTTCAACCAGGCCCTGTGTGGTTTGTATGCCGCCGGGCTGGGCTTCCCCGCCCCCTTGGCGCCCGCAGTTGCCGCGCCCGCACCCGCCCTGCCGACACCCACCACGGCACCAAGCACCACTCCCCCGACCGCCACCCGCGCCGCGACGGCTACCGCGCCCGCAGCATCAGTTTCGGCACCTTTCGAAGGAACTCCGTTGTCCGAGAACACCATCAGTGAACTGGGCAAGCTCTTTGCCGCCGTTCTGGATCAGGGCATGGAGCTATATGCCGCCGACCTGGGCTATCACAAGAGCGCCGCGCCGCGACCTCGACCCGCAGCTGTAGCCACCGAGAGCAGCCGCGCAGGCCGCGCCGCGGAGCCCGTGGTCATCACCGGCGCAGCACTCGGGTTGCCGGGCGTCGAGCGCATGTTCGACGACAGCAATATTGCCCGGATCCTGGCCGGGGAGAACTTCATTTCCGTTCTCCCCCAAGAGGTCCGCCAACTCATGGTGGATCGGCGGGTCACCCGCATCGTCAAGGATGCCGCGGGCGGTGGCAGCTTCCAGACCATCGACGACGCCGCCGATGTCATCAAACTGGCCGGGGTCCACGCTCCCCTTGACGTGGTGGCGGACTTCGGTGTCGACACGGCCCGTGACGAAGCGCTGGACATCACCACCCGGATGGCGATCGGCGCGGGACTCGACGCCCTACGCGATGCTGGCATCCCCCTGGTGATGCGCTACAAGACCACCACCCTAGGGACGCAGCTCCCCGAGAAATGGCTGCTCCCCGAGGCGTTGCGTGACGACACGGGCGTGATCTTCGCGGCGGCCTTCCCGGGCTACGACCGCTTCGCCCAGGACATCGAACGCTATGCCGTCTATCGGGGCCGGCGCGAGAACCTCCTTGCGCTGGAGGGGGTTCGGGCACGTATGGCGACCGGTGACGCGGCCCGTGCCGAGGTCGACCGGCTCATTGGGAGCCTGCGCGATGCGCTGGCCGCCGAGCCCTACGCCTTCGATCGGCGCTTCCTCTTCCGCGTGCTAGCCATGGGCCACTCGCAGTTCGCCGAGCTCATCGGCGCGAGGGGACCCAACACCCACGTCAACGCGGCCTGCGCAAGCACGACGCAGGCGCTCTCGTTGGCAGAGGACTGGATCCGGGCGGGCCGGTGCCGTCGCGTTGTCATCGTTTCCGCGGACGACGCTTCCGGCGAGCACTTGTTGCCTTGGGTGACCACCGGCTTCCTCGCGAGCGGGGCGGCGGCGACCGATGAGCGGGTCGAGGAGGCGGCGACGCCCTTCGATCGGCGACGGCACGGGATGATCGTCGGCACGGGAGCCGCGGCCCTGGTGGTCGAGTCCGCTGACGCCGCGCGCGAGCGAGGACTCGCGCCGATCGCCGAACTCCTGGCCTCGGTCACCGCCAATAGCGCCTTCCACGGCACCCGCCTGGACGTCGAACACATCGGCGGGGTGATGGAAGCACTGATCACCGAAGCCGAGGAGCGCGGCGTCGAGCGTCACTCGATCGCTGCCAAGACGATGTTCGTCTCCCACGAGACGTACACCCCCGCCCGCGGGGGGAGCGCCGCCGCCGAGATCAACGCTCTGCGTCGAGTCTTCGGCGCCGACGCGGATGCCGTGGTCATCACCAACACCAAGGGCTTCACGGGTCACGCCATGGGCGCGGGGATCGAGGACGTGGTTGCGCTCAAGGCGCTGGAGACCGGCATCGTGCCCCCGGTTCCCAACTATCGCGAACCCGATCCGGACCTCGGAGCGCTCAACCTCTCGACGGGCGGCAGCTACCCCATCGAGTACGCCCTGCGCCTAGCCGCCGGGTTCGGGTCCCAGATCGCCATGTCGCTGGTGCGCTGGGTGGCACCTGTCGACGGTCGTCGCCGCGCCCCGCAGGACTTGGGCTACGCCTATCGGATCGTCGACCAGGCCGCCTGGCAGCGCTGGCTCGACACTCTCTCCGGGCACCCGAACAGCGCCCTCGAGGTGGACCACCGCCGACTGCGGATCGTCGACCTGGGCGCCCCCGACCACCCGGTGCCCCCAGCCACGCACGTGCCCGTGCCGTATGCCGGGCAACTCGCCGACCGGGCTCCCCGGCCCGGTGCTTCGGCCACGCCTACCAGTGCTGCACCGGTCGCACCCGGGGCCAGCAGCGTGGCCGCCCCAGCGTCGCGGGTCGCGTCCGCGCCCACGTCGGCACCTGGTGCACCAGTCGCAGCGGCGCCGAACGGACCTGCGACCACGACCGCCCAGCCGTCCGCGGCGGGAGCGGCACCCACCGGGCCGGTGGAACCAGCCGCCACACCCCCGACCGACGCGGCCACCGCGCCGACGACTGCCGAGGCACCGGAACCCGGGGCACCAGAGCCCGGGGCACCAGAACCCGGGACACCAGGGCGAGCCGGGCCCCCCAGCGACGGCACCCGCGAAGCCGTCACCGCCATCGTCGCCGAGATGACCGGCTACCCCGCCGAACTCCTCGACCCCGACCTCGACCTCGAAGCCGACCTCGGCGTCGACACCGTCAAACAAGCCGAAGTCTTCGCCGCCGTCCGAGCCCACTTCGACCTCGCCCGCGACGACAACCTCCAACTGCGCGACTTCCCCACCATCAACCACGTCACCACCTGGGTCCGCACCAAACGCGGCCTCCCCGAACCAACCCCAGCGACCGAACCAACCCCCGCGACCGAACCAGCCCCCGCGACCGACGCGGACACCGGATCGGCGAGCACCGACCCCGCGCCTGCCAGCCCGCATCGTCGCGGCCGCACCGTCGTGGGTGACCTACACGCCATCGACACCGTGACGCGTCGCATCCCGGTGCCGGCACTGCGGCCGCGTGCCAGCCAGTGTGCCCCGACCGGCGTCTCCTTCGAGGGTTCCCGGATCGTCGTGCGCAGCGACAGCGGCGGCGTCGCGGAGGCGCTGATCAAGCGACTGGAGCGGGCCGGCGCGAGCGTGATCCAGATCCCGGCCGAGGTCGCGGACCAGGAGTTTGCCGAGCGCGTGGCCCAACTCCGCGAGGAGGGACCGATCACCGGTGTCTATTGGCTGTCCGCCTTGGAACCTGAGGGCGAGGTCATGACGGCCGAGCCCGACGTGTGGAACCGACACCTGCGCTACCGGGTCAAGGACCTCTACACGCTCATGCGGGCGATATATGACAGCAGCCCCTTCCTGGTCACGGCCACGCGTTTGGGTGGCTACCACGGCTATGACGTCGCCGGGGCGACCAGTGTTCTCGGCGGCGCCGTCACCGGGTTCGCCAAGTCCTACAAGAAGGAGCGCCCGGAGGCGCTCGTCAAGGCCGTCGACCTCCCTGCCAGCCGCAAGACGGCGGCCGTCGCCGACCAACTCATCGAGGAGACCCTGCGCGACCCAGGCTGCGTCGAAGTGGGCCGGGTCGGGGACCGCCGCTTCGGCGTGGCCTTCGTGCCGGAGCCGTTCCCGGCCTTGCGCGCCGACGGCGCGGCCGATGGTCCCGGCGGTATGACGCTCGGGCGCGAGCGCGTCTTCGTCGTCACCGGCGCCGCCGGCAGCATCGTCGCCGCAATCACTGCGGACCTGGCCAACGCCTCCGGAGGCACCTTCCATTTGCTCGACCTGACGCCGACGCCGGATCCGGATGATCCCGACCTGGCGATGTTCCGCAACGACCGTGGAGCCTTGCAGAGCAGGATCGCCGCCCGCCTGGCCGACGAAGGCAAGCGACCCACCCCGGTGCTCATCGAACGCGAGATTGCCCGGATCGAGCGCCTGGATGCCGCATTGAGCGCCATCGAGGCGATCACCGACTCGGGCGGCACGGCGTACTACTACCCCGTCGACCTGACTGACTCCGGCAATGTCGCCGAGGCCTTGGCGCGGGTGCGCGAACGCAGCGGTCGCATCGACGTGCTCGTGCACGCCGCGGGATTGGAGATCAGCCGCAACCTGCCGGACAAGGAGGCAGGCGAGTTCAACCTCGTCTTCGACGTGAAGGCCACCGGCTGGTTCAACATCTGGCGCGCCGTGCAAGACCTCGAGATCGGGGCGGTCGTCGTCTTCTCCTCCGTGGCCGGACGGTTCGGCAATCAAGGGCAAACCGACTACGCCGCGGCCAACGACCTGCTGTGCAAGGCAGTCTCACACCTGCGCCGGACGCGGCCACAGACCCGCGGTCTCGCCGTGGACTGGACCGCTTGGGGTGGCATCGGCATGGCCACCCGGGGCTCCATCCCGCGGATCATGGAGCTGGCCGGGGTGCAGATGCTGCCGCCAGATGCGGGGGTGGCCTGGGTGCGGCGGGAGTTGGTGTCGGGCCCCTATAGCGGCGAGATCATCGTCGCCGGCGAGCTGGGAGCAATGGCGGGCGAATACCACGAGCGCGGCGGCCTGGCACTCGACGCCTTCGGCACGGACGCGGTCGGTCCGATGATCGCTGAGGTCTGCGCGAGCGTGCATACGGGTATGACGGTTCGCACCGTCCTGGATCCCGCGCAGCAACCCTTCTTGAGCGATCACCGGATCGACGGCATACCCGTGCTCCCCGGCGTGATGGGGTTGGAGGCCTTCGCCGAGGTCGCGACCCTGCTCGCCCCCGCTGGCTACCGGGTTGCCGCGCTCGAGGAGGTCACCTTTGCGGCGCCGGTGAAGTTCTTCCGCGACGAGCCCCGCGAACTGACGATCACGGCCGTTGTCGCCCCCGAAGGCGACGGCCCCGACCTATTGGCGCGCTGCGCGCTGATCTCTCACCGGCAGCTGCCCGGTCAGCCCGGGCCCACGGCGACAACGCACTTCACGGGTCGCGTGCGCCTGAGCGCGCAGGACCCCGAACCCACCCAGCAGGAGGTTCCGCCGGAGCAGGGAGTGCCGCTCGCGGCGGACCTGATCTATCGCTTCTACTTCCATGGACCCGCGTACCAAGTCGTGGACGCGGCCTGGGCCACGAGTGTCGGCTCGGCCGCCCGGATGACTCGAGGGCTGCCGGACAACCACGTCCCGGCACAGGCTCCACTCGTGAGCGCGCCCCGGCTCCTGGAGTTGTGTTTCCAGACCGCCGGGCTCTGGGAGGCCGGTAGGCATAGCCGGCTCGCCTTGCCGCAGCACGTGCACCGGGCGCGGGTGGTCAGCAATCCGGAGAACGCAGCCGAACCATTGAGCGCCCATGCGATCCCTCGGGCGGATGGAGGCTTCGACGCGCTGGTCACCGACGCGAACGGGGCTGTCCTGCTCATGCTTGACGGCTACGACACCGTCCCACTCCCCGGCGCCCTGGCACCGGACATTGCCGAGGCTCTCAGCGCGACCTTCACCTGACCCACGCTTCCCCACTCCGCTGCAGAAGGGCTTTGACAACGTGGCTGCGACTGTGCGACTGGCCATCATCGACCATGGCGAGCCCGTGGTTCGTCTCCTCGCGGCCATCGGTAACCTGAACAAGCTCCCGGACACCTCGATCACACCCGTGCTCGTGACGACCGGCAGTGCCATCCCCTGGTTCGGTCGGGAGGCCGAGGAACTCGTGCCCGTGCCCGGGGACACCGACGCGGTCGGCTTGATCGCCCGGCTGCGCGAGGCCGCGGTGGACGCGGTATGGCCCGGCGACACCTCGCCCTTTGGTTCGCTTGCCGCGGTCGTTGCTGCCGCTGCGGATGCCGCGATGCTGGTTGTCGGGCCGGATGCGGCGACGATCAGTGCGTTCGGTGAGCCGGCCGCACTGATCGCCCTGGGTGAGCGGGCCGGCATACCCGTGGAGCCGACAGCCCAGGCGGTGCGCGTCTTCGAGGTCGACACCCTGACCGATGGCCAAGGGACCACCTGGGCCCTGGAGCCCCGCGAGCTGACGCTGGATCCCGACGGGGTCTCACTGCTAGCCGAGTCACCGACGGTCGCGGGAGCGGACTCCCTGCGGACCGCGTTGCGGGAGAGCGCAACTGCGCTTGTCAGAGCCTCCGGGCTGGCCGGCGCCGCGACGGTCCGGGCGACCCTGGACGCGGCTGGCTCCCTGATCGTCACAGCGCTGCAACCCGGCGGGCGCCCGGAGCACGCGGCCGCGGAGGAAATGACGGGCGCCAGCTTCGTGGGACTGCAATGGCGCATCGCGCAAGGCGCGTCCTTGGAACCGCAGCCGCCGGTCGGCGATGGTTACACGATCGAGGCGCGTCTGCTGGCCCGGGACCCCGGTTCGGGTGGCCGACCGACGGGCGGTCGGGTCGACCTCTTCTCGCTGCCGGTGGGAACCGGCGTGCGGGTCGACTCCAGCCTGCGCGAGGGTGACCTCGTCGATGCCACGCGGGATCCGGTCATCGCCACCATCACCGCGTGGGGACGCGATCGCGAGCACGCGCGCAGCCGGCTCCGGGCCGCCCTGGAACGCACGAGTGTCGCGCTATCGGACGGACCCACCAACCGGACCTGCCTGCTGGCCCTGCTCGCCACCCCGGAGCACGCCAGCGGCCCACTACCCGCCCACTGGCTGGCCAGCCGCCCCGACCTGACCGGTGACGGCCCCGCGGACCCGATGGCGCTGGCAGCGGCGGCGATCGAGTTTTACGAGGCGGACGCCGAGCTGGCGCAGGATCGCTTCCGCGCCAGCGCGGCGCGCGGCCGTCCCGAGCACCCGGAACAGATTGGAGCTCATGTCCAGCTCTCCTATCAGGGGTGTGGCACGGCCCTGCGAGTCGAACGGATTGCCGCCGACCGCTACCGGGTCACCGACGGTGACACGGGGATTGAGTTGCGTCGCGAACAACTGTCCGCGAACGAGCTCAGACTGCGCGCCGCCGGGCGCAGCGTCCGGGTCGTCGCGCTCGCGCGCGGGGACACCCTGCACCTGGAGATCGACGGAGTCGCCCACCGCGTCCGGCGCGACGACGGCCATGTCGTGCGCTCGGGTTGGCCGGCGCTCGTCGCCGGGCTACTGGTAGCCACCGGGGACCAGGTCAGCGTCGGCACCCCGATCGCGGTGCTGGAGTCGATGAAGATGGTGACCACGGTGACCTCTCCGGTTGACGGGCACGTCGTGAGTATCGACGTCTTGCCCAATGTGCAGGTCGACAAGGGCGAACCCCTCATGCGCATCGCCAGCGAACGACTGGCGCGGGCCGCCGCCGGCGCGGGCCAGGCACCCACCCGACTCGCCGACCTGGCTGGCGCTGCGGACTCGCCCATGCCCCACCTGCCGAACGACCTGCCGACGCTGTTCGCGGCCTTGACCAACTATCTCCTCGGCTACGACTTAGACCCGGCCACATTCCGGGGGCTGCTCACGGCATACGGTCAGCTCGCGGCGCACCGGCCGGACGGCGACCCCCAGTTGCGTGAGCTCGAGGACCAGCTGCTGGATCTCTTTGCCGATGTGGCGGCGCTCTATCGCCCACGGGTCGAGGCCGATCCAGCCGCAGATCGCGATGAGCAGGTGGTCGGCAACACCCAGGAGTACTTCGTCGCCTTCCTCCAGTGGCTCGACCCGGAGCGCGCCGGCCTGCCGCAGGGCTACCGCCGCCGGCTGGCCGCCGCTGTCCAACGCTATGGCGTGGCCTCCTTGGCCGATCGCACCGGTCTGGAACGCGCCACCGTGTGGCTATTTCGCGCGCTGCGTCGCATCCCCGAACTGGCGCCGATCGTGACCGCCATCCTGCAAAGACGGCTCGAGGATCCGCTCGTCCCGGCGGACAGCGCCTCCCGGGCCCGGCTGGAGCGGCTGGTCACCGCCGGCGAGGGCCGGATGCCCATCGTCGCCGATCTGGCGCGCGATGTCCGCTACCGCGTCTTCGACCAGCCCGCAATCGAGCAGGTGGTTCACGAGACGGACGCAGAGATGCGTGGGCATCTGGACGCCTTGACACTCGACCCGGGGCGCAGCGATCGCGCAGACCGGATCAATCGCTTGATCTGGTCGCCGCAACCGATGCGCTCGTTGCTGCTGGATGCCTGGCGCGCGAGCCTGACCGCAGAGCGACCCAGCGAGAGCGGTCGGGAGTTGCGGGCCGCCGTGCTGGAGATCTACCTGCGGCGCTTCTACCGGATCAGGGATCTGCGGGGGCTGGCGGTGGAAGTCGTCGGTGACCTCGACATCGTCTTCGCGCACTACACACATGACGGGATGGAGGTCCACGTAGCGGCCACCTATCTGCCGCTCGCGCAGCTCGCACCCGCCTCCCGCGACATCGCGGCACACTTGGCACGACACGCCTTCCAGCGCGAGGCCGTGCTCGACCTCGTGACCTGGCAGGACGCCGAGTGGGTCGAGATCGATGAACAGGCCGACCTACTGGCACACCGCTTGCAAGACTGCGATTTCGGCCGACCCGTGCATCGCCTCGACCTGACCGTGACGACGCTGGGCGCGCAACGGGCCACCCGCTCGCGGACCCAGCACGTGAGCTTCCGGCCCGACGCGACCGGCGCGTTGGCCGAAGAGCCGATCTATCGCAACCTGCATCCGATGCTCGCCAAACGGCTCGATCTGTGGAAACTCTCGAACTTCGAGCTGACCCGGCTGCCCTCCCCCGAGGACGTCTACCTCTTCGACGGCGTCGCGAAGCAGAACCCCAAGGACCACCGGCTCTTTGCGCTCGCCGAAGTGCGCGACCTCACGCCCGTGACTGACCCGAGCACGGGGCACATCGGCTACCCCCTGCTCGGGCGCATGGGGTTGGCGGCGTTGGCGGCCATGCGCTCGGCACTGGCCACCTATCCCGCGCGCGAACGGCCGGCCGCCAACCGGCTCGTCCTCGCAATCCGGCCGACATGGACCATCCCGGCAACCGATTGGTACCCCTTGGCTCGCACCTATCAGGGGCTCGCGCGCGGCGCTGGGCTGGAGAAGATCGTCCTGCACGTGAGCGTCCCGGAGACCGACCCGGTGGGCAAACACCTGCTACGCGAGCGCATCCTGGTGCTCTCCGGCCTCGGCGCGGCAGGGCTGTCCATCCGCATGGACGAGCCGCGGCCGAGCCCGGTGCGGCCGCGGACCGCATACGCACAGAAGGTCCTGACCGCGGCACGCTTCGCCACCCCGTATCCCTACGAGATCATCCGGATGCTCACCCCCAACCCGGGGGACGCCTCGCCCTTCCCGACGGGCCGCTTCGTCGAGCTCGACCTCGAAGCCGACGGGCAGACCCTGGCCCCGGTGGACCGGGACCCCGGCAACAACAGCGCACACATCGTCGTGGGGCTTCTGACGAACTACACGACGGTGCATCCCGAGGGGATCACTCGGGTCGCGCTGCTCTCTGATCCCACCCAGGGTCTGGGCAATCTCGCCGAACCCGAGTGCCGGCGGGTCAACGCGGCGCTGGCCTATGCCCTCACACACCGGCTGCCCGTGGAGTGGTATGCCGTCTCCTCCGGCGCCCTGATCGCGATGGACTCGGGCACCGAGAATATGGACTGGATCGCGCTCACGCTGCGGCGGATCATCGAGTTCACCCAGGCCGGTGGTGAGATCAACATCATCATCACCGGGATCACGGTCGGTGGCCAACCGTACTGGAACGCCGAGGCCACCATGCTCATGCACACCAAGGGCATCCTGATCATGACCCCCGCCAGCGCCATGGTGTTGACGGGCAAGCAAGCCCTGGACTTCTCCGGTGCCGTCTCTGCCGACGACAACTCGGGCATCGGCGGCTACGACCGAATCATGGGGCCCAACGGCCAGGCGCAGTATTGGGCGCCCTCCTTCCCCGAGGCCTGCCACATCCTGCTCCGCCACTACAACTACTCGTATGTCGTTCCCGGAGAACGTTTCCCGCGGCGCCGGCCGACAAGCGACCCGCTCGATCGCGACGTGCGTACCGCACCGCATACCGCCGGCGGGGGTTCGAGCTTCACCCGAGTCGGAGAGATCTTCGACGCCGAGGCGAACCCTGAGCGCAAGCTGCCATTCGACATGCGCTCGGTGATGCGCGCCGTCGCCGACCATGACATCGAGCCTTTGGAGCGCTGGCAGGCCTGGCAGGATGCCGACACCGCGATCGTCTGGGACGCATGCGTCGGTGGGATCCCGGTATGCCTCATCGGCCTCGAATCACGGACCGTGCCCCGCCGCGGATATGTCCCGTCCTTCGGGCCGCCCGCGTGGACGTCGGGGACGCTATTTCCCCAGTCCTCCCGCAAAACCGCGCGGGCGATCAATGCGGCGAGCGGCAACCGTCCGGTCGTGGTGCTGGCCAACCTCTCCGGCTTCGACGGATCGCCCGAGTCGATGCGCAACTGGCAGTTGGAGTACGGCGCGGAGATCGGCCGCGCGGTGACCAACTTTGAGGGTCCCATCGTCTTCGTCGTGGTCTCGAGGTATCACGGTGGCGCCTTCGTCGTCTTCTCCAAGGCGCTCACCGAGTCGATGGAGATCGCCGCAGTCGCTGGCTCGTTTGCCTCGGTCATCGGCGGCGCACCGGCGGCGGCGACCGTCTTTGCGCGCGAGGTCAAGGTGCGCACCGAGGCGGATCCGCGGGTCACCTCGGCCCGCGCGCGCGCCGCACGGGCCACTGGCAGCGATGCCGTGGCCGCGCGCTCGGCACTCCTGGACCTCAGCGCCGTCGTGCGGTCCGAGAAGCTGCGGGAGGTGGCCGATGAGTTCGATGGCGTCCACACGATCGATCGGGCCTTGCGGATGGGCTCGGTCGACGTGATCATCCCCGCCGAGCAACTGCGGCCGTATGTCGTCGCGGCGCTCGAGCGGGGTATGCGGCGCTACGCCTCCCGGGGCGCACCGGAATGAGCTCGACGCGCTTGGTCGCTCGTCAGGCCAGCGGTTGTGCCAGCCAGCTATGCGTCGGCACGGCCTCAGACAGCGCGGCACTCCCCGGCAGGGAGTTCGGAGGGGGCAGGTCGTTGCGGGTGGCAAGCGTCAGCACGTAGTGACCATCGCGCCGCCACCAGCCCGTGAAGTGCTCCCCCGACGTCGAGCGGATCGCCAAGGCACCCCAGCCGTCGGTGCGCGTGACGGGTTGGGCGGTCACTTCGACGGTGCGGGTGTCGGCGCGCAAGCCGACGCGCTGGACCTTCAGTGCCGCCTCTTTGGCCGACCACAGCAGATTCGCGGCAGCGTTCCACCCATCGTCGCCAGCACGCGCGTGCTCGGCTCGCACCCAACGCTGTTCCGAGCAGGTGAGGAAGTCGCTCACGAAGCCTGGTGATCGCGGTTCGACGATCTCGAGATCGATGCCCAGCGCGCCCTGCGCCATCGAGCCGGTGGGGCCCACCAGGGCAACGGCCTGCCCGGCCCGGTCGGTGAGGGAGACCTCCAGTGGCGGTCGCACCCCGTCCACCTCGACATAGGGCGCCCCGCCCGGCGCGTTGAGCAGCGCCACGCGGGCCAATCCGGCCGGGTCACTCGGCAGGTCGAGGAGGAGGGCCACGGCGCGCTTGCCTACGCAGCGGCGCAGGAGGTATTCGGTGCGGCGCTTGGTGAACCGCATACTCGCCAGCCGTTGCCGCTCACGAGCCCCGAGCCACTCGATGCCGTCCGGAATCGCGTCTTCGCCGCAGGAGAACCACGCGAGGGGAGTCCGGGCATCCATCTGCTCTCCTTTGCCGTCGGCATCCAGATTAGGGCGCGCCCCCAGGATCGCCGTGAACCCCGCAGGTGGTGCACACGCAGCAGGTCCCGTCGGCCGATGGCAGACGGGACCTGCGTGGGTCTAACGGGACGCAGCGATCACAAACCGCTGACGCGATCCGCCGGCGGGGTGACACCCGGGTGGGCACCGAGGAAGTCGACCAGGTTTTCCAGGTCCTCCTTGCCGCCCAGCAGGTTGGTGCCTGCGGTGAACCCGGTGAAGGAGTCACCACCATTGGCGAGGAAGTTGATGGTGCCGACCCGATAGGTGGCACTCATGTCCATCGCTGCCCCATTGAGCATCATCGTCCCGGGCACCACGCGACTGCCCTGCGGCTGCGTCGCGTCCCAGGTGTACGTGAAACCATCGGAGACGCCCAAGGCGAGCGCGTCGCGGCCACCGGGGCGACCCACGACGTATTGCTGCTCGAGGGTGTCCTTGATTTGCTGGCCGGTCATGTCCATGGAGACCAGCAGGTTGCCGAAGGGCGCCACGTTGTAGGCCTCGGTGTAGGTGATCTCACCCGCAGCCTCCCCATTGCTGATCTGGTTGACCAGGAACGAGGCACGCACCCCACCGATGTTCATGAACGCGATCTGGGTGCCACCGGACTGGGTGCCCCACTTGATCGCATCGGCAATGAGGTCGCCCATCGGGGTCTCGATCCCGCGGTTGCCTCCGGAGTCGCCGGTGACATCCGTGGCTGTCTCTTATACACATCTCCGAGCCCACGAGACGGACTCCTATCTCGTATGCCGTCTTCTGCTTGAAAA
>CALLZC010000051.1 GCA_937858995.1 uncultured Nostocoides sp. | reverse complement strand
TGGCCCCCACCTGGCTCCCCGCCGAGCCCGAGACCGCGAACCGGTGGAATGTCGCGGCCATGGAACTCGGCGCGCTGGTGTGCACCGCCCGGGCACCGCAGTGCACGATCTGCCCGGCACGCGAGCTGTGCCGGTGGCGGGCGGCGGGCTATCCGGCATACGACGGGCCGGTGGCCCGACCGCAGGGGTATGCCGGGACCGACCGCCAGCTACGCGGCCAGATCATGGCCCTGGTGCGGTCGGCCGGCGACCAGGGTGTCACGCCCGCGCAGCTCGCCGAGGTGGGCGAAGCCGAGCGGGTCGCGCGACTCGCCGGGCAACTCTGCGCCGAAGGTCTGCTTGCGCTCAGCCCCACGGGCTACGATCTGCCGCGGTAGCAACGCGACCCGGGTGGCCGGACAACCCATCCGGTGGATCAGGCGTCTACACCGCAGGCGGTCGCCGCATGGCCGTCGCGGGGACTCAACCGACACGAGGGGGCGCGCCACCCGGCATGAGCAGCGGATCACCGAGGCGAGCACGGCGGGCGCACCCGCTGCGGCATACCTATGCCATGACCCTGTTGGGCACCTTGGCGCCGGGGGCCGGTCTGCTGCGCACCCGGGCTCGCCGGTTCGGCACCCTGCTCCTGCTCCTGGCGGCGCTGGTTCTGCTGCTGCTCGTCTACAAGGTCGTCACGACCGGGCTGGTCGGCTCGGCCCTCGAACTGGGTGTCTCCCGCAGCGCCTTGCTGGTGCTCATCTGGTGCGTGATCGGCGGGGCGGCCCTGTGGATGCTCTCTATCGCGATGACCGCGGCGCTGACGCGCTCTGCGCACTTGACCCGTGATGAACGGCTCGCCAGCACGATGGTCGCCTTCTTGTGCTGCCTCGCGGTGGCGGCCCCGAGTGCGTATGCCGTGCACACCCTCGGCGTGCAACGCTCGCTGGTGGACGAGGTGTTCGCCCCGGATCAGGATCGAAGCGGCGGCAACGGTGGGAGTGCTTCAGGCGGCGCCCCCGAGGTCGGGCAGGACGACCCGTGGGCAAGCGTGCCGCGCGTGAACCTGTTGCTCCTGGGTTCGGACGCCGGCGTGAGCCGCGTGGGGGTGCGCACCGACTCGATGATGGTGGCCAGCATCGACACCCGCACCGGTGACACCGTCCTGATCGGGGTGCCGCGCAATCTCGAGAACGCACCCATCCCGGCGAGCAACCCGCTCTCGACGCTCTATCCCGACGGCTACAACTGCGGCGATGAGTGCCTCATCAATGGCATTTGGACCCTCGCCACCGACAATGCCGCGCTCTTCCCCGGTGAGACCAACCCCGGGTTGCGCTCGATCCGCGACGTGATCGGAGAGGTGTTGGGACTGCGCATCGACAACACCGTGGTCGTGGACCTCAGTGGCTTCGCGGATCTCGTGGATGCCATGGGCGGGGTGGAGATCAACGTCCAGGAGCGCGTCTGCATCGGGTGCAAGGCCCTCAGCGACGGGACGATCGTGGGCACCACCGCCTGGATCGAGCCCGGGGTGCAACGGCTCGACGGCTACCGCGCCCTGTGGTACGCCCGCTCCCGAGCCACGACCGACGACTTCTCCCGGATGCGACGCCAACGGTGCGTGACGGGTGCGCTCATTGCTCAGGTCAACCCCGGCACCATGCTCTTGCGGTACCCCGCGCTCGCCACCGTGCTCAAGGAGCACGTCAGCGTGGATATCGCGCAGAGCCACCTCTCGGCGTGGGTGCCACTGGTGGAAAAGATCCAGGCCGAGGGCCGCCTTCGGAGCCTGCCCTTGACCAACAAGGTCATCGATGTCGGAAACCCGGACTACCCGGCGATCCATGCCCTCGTGGCCAACGCGACCTCGGCCAACCCGATCACCCCATCGGCCAGCGCAACGCCCTCGCCGAGCGGCAGCCCCAGCCCGGCCACCAGCCCCGCGACCTCCGACCCGACGGAGCCCGACGACACCCTGAACGACCTTGCCGCGACCTGCTGAGTCTGCGGCCCGGTTGGTGCTGGCGGCGTGCATAGCCGCCGGCGCCACGCTCGCGCTCCCATCGCCCGCAACCGCCGCGGAGGGTTTGGGCTTGCGCGGAGCGGCGCGCTATGTCGTCAGCGCCGACGGCTCCCCGGTCCGGGTCACCCAGGAGGTGACGGCCACCAATCAGAGCCCGTCGACGGCCACCCTCTACTACTACTGGTCCGAGCTATACATCTGGCTTCCCACAAAGGTGAACGGGCTGCGGGCCAGCAGCAATGGGGCCGCGCTCGGGGTGCGCGTCGTGCGCCGGAACGGCTACGACTACGCCATGGTCACCTTGCCCTCGCGTCTGCTCTATGGGCAATCGCGCACGGTGACGATCTCCTACGAGATCCCCGGCTCACCGCCGCGCTCGGCTGACTTGTCCCGGGTTGGGAAGGGCTTTGCGTCACTGCCCGTCGCGGCGGAGGGCGATGCGGGCGCGGCGACCATCACCGTGGAGTCGCCCGAGGCGATGACCGTGGACATCGGCGTGACGGGTGCGACCAGCACGACCTCCGGCAGGACGCGCATCACGACGATCACCGGTGGGAGCCCCACGGGGATCGCCGCTCGGATCGCCCTGCGCGACCCGAGCAAGAAACTGACCAAGGACGTGAGCGTCGACGGCCGGACCTTCGTCGTCGAGGCCTGGCCCGGCGATCGGGAGTGGCTCAGCTTCGTGAGTTCGACCCTGCCCAAGGCGATTCCCGCCCTGGAGAAGGTGAGCGGCGAACGCCTGCCCCTGACGCGCACCTTCATCACCGAGGACGCGTCCGTGGGCGTCTACGGCTGGGACGGCCTGTACTCCGGGAGCCAAGGCACGGCGACGATCCGGATCTCCGAACGCACCGAAACGTGGCTGCTCGCCCACGAGCTGGCCCACGCGTGGTCCAACTCCGGCAGCGCGGCGGAGCGTTGGATCAGCGAAGGACTGGCATCGGCGATGACGACCCGGGCCATGGCGATCATGGGCACCAAGGACCTGAACCACAAACGGGTCAACGCAACGCAGTCGGGCGCCTTCCCCTTGCTCGAGTGGGAGCACGGCGACGCCCGTTCGCTGGTGCCGGACACCTATGGCTACCCCGGCCTCGTGGCGTGCGATGAGCGCACTGCTCGACGGCGTTCCGGACGACGTGGCGCCCAAGCTCATCGCCCGGATCATCGATCGCGGAACCGCCTATGACGACGACGCCCCCGCTGGCACGCGGGCCCTGTCGACCAACACCACCTGGCGCCAGTTGTACGACCTCTTCGAGGCGGCCGGGAATCGCGACACGGCGGACATCATGCGCACCTGGGTGCTACCCAAGACGGCCGCGGCGGACGTGCGGGATCGCAAGCCGGCGCGCACCGCATACCTGGCCCTGAACGACAGCGACGGCGACTGGCTACCGCCGCTGGGGGTCCGCAGCCAGATGGCGCGCTGGGACTTCGATGACGCCCGCAAGGCGATGACCGCAGCCCAGCCCCTGGCTCGCGCCGCGGCCGCGGCCCAGGAGGCTGCGGAGGCGACCGGGCTGAACCTGGGCGCGACCCAGCGGGCCTATGAGATGGCTGGAGCCGCCAAGGACTACCCGGCGCTCACGGCCCAGCTTGCGGCGACCGTCGAGACCGTGGCGCGCTATCGCGCCACGCAGGCACTCCTGGCCGAGCCCACGGGACCGGTGGCCCGCCTCGGTGCCCGCATCGCCCCCGACACCACCCCCCTGGCCACGGCGGCCGCGGCCATCGACGCCGGAGACCTCGCGGCGGCCGATGGCTTCCTCCAGGCGATCGCGGACGAGCGCGAGCAGCAGACCGCATACGGCTGGTATGCCGTCAGCGGCACGGGCGCGCTGGTGGCGCTCGGTGCCGCCCTCCTCTTCTGGCGGAACCAGCGGCGGCGGGGCACGGCGCGGGCCTGAGCGCGCCGTCACGGCGAGGATCTCCTCGTGGATCGACAGCGGGAAGACGATGGTGTCATCAACCCGGTTGAGGTACTCCGGCCGGACGTGCTTCTTCAGGTCGTCCCGGACCTTGTGCGCCCGTCCGCTCGGCACGCCGCGACTCGCAAACCCGACTCGACTCCTTACGAACTGATGATGTGTCAGTCCGCACCATTGCTCGCCGGCACATCCGCTGATCCGATGCTCCATGTGACCGCTTCGAACCGATTCACCATCAACGACCTGCTCGCAGAAGCTCGCTTACAACTGACCCGGGTCACCCCGCATGAAGCCCAGACACTTGTGCTTGGCGGAGGCCTCATCCTGGACACTCGCCAGGACACGGACCGCTGGGCGAACGGCGTCATCGACGGTGCCGTGCACGCGCCACGAACTGTGCTCGAGTGGGTCGTTGACCCAGCGTCCGGGCATCAAGACTCCTCGGTCACGGCACTCGATCAGCCGCTCGTGGTCATGTGCAACGAGGGCTATTCATCCAGCCTCGCGGCACACACCCTGCAACGCCTCGGCTTTTGCCGCGCCACCGATATGATCGGTGGTTTTGCTGCTTGGCAAAGCGCCGGCCTGCCCATCTCTCACACCCAACCATTAGAAGGTTCCCGATGAATCCGCAGCCACCGCAAACACGACGAGCATTCCTCCGCATCGGCTCCTACGCAACGGTAAGCGCTATCGCGGGTTCGGCATTCCTTTCAGCCTGCGGTTCGGACGCCGATAAGACGGCGAAGCCGGCAGACGCTGACGGGGCCACGAAAAGTGCTGAGGCCAGGAAACTTACCGGCACCTTGAACTTCGTCAACTTCGAGGGATGGCTCGGAGCAAACACCGCAGCCGCCTTTACCAAGGCGTTTCCCGGAGCCGACCTCAACCAGATCCCGATCGCGGGCACCCAAGAAAGTTGGTTGCCCAAGGTGAAGGATCGCCGTGGTGACTATGACCTAGCCCTGGTGGACGGTGCGACCATTCCAAAACTGATCGCGCTCGACGCGCTCGCTTCCTTCACCGCAGAGGAGGTTCCGAATGCAACGAACGTGGATCCTGCTTTCCGCAACCAGGCGTGGGATCCCGACAACAAGTATTTCGTAGCCACCGACTACGGCAGGACCGGGATCGGCTACCGCAAGGACATAGTCACGGAGCCGATCACGAGCTACGCCGACATGTTCGCTCTACTGCCGAAGTACTCCGGCAAGGTCGCCGTGCTCTCCCGGATGGGCTCGACGCTCGGGATGGCGATGAAGCGTCTGGGCTACTCCGTCAACTCCAACGATCCGGCCGAGGTGGCCGCAGCCAGGCAACTCTTGATCGACTCCAAGAAGCACTTCCTGGCCTTGGTCGACTCGGGAAGCCCAAGCCTGATCAGCGGTGATGCGGTCATCGCACTATGCGACGACTACGACGTCGCAGCGGCCTCCGCCGAGAACCCAAATATTGTCTGGGTTGACCCAACCGAAGGGATGAGCGCCTACCTTGAAGGTTTCGTTGCGCTAAAGGGCCCTCGCGAGGACCTTGCTAAAGCGTTCATCAACTTCCAGGCGGCACCGGAACAAAATGCGGACTTCGCCAACACCCTGACCATAGCCCCCGTTGTGCCGGCGGCGGCGAGCCTCATCAAGCCCGAAATTACCAAGAGCAAGATCCTGTTTCCCCCTGACGATGTCAAGCAGCGGATCGAGTTCTTCGTTGCCCGACCTCAGGAAGGCGAGTCACTGTGGATGAAGGCGTGGGACGAGTTCCGCGCTTCTTAGTCGATCAGCATGCGCGCCGTCGAGGCACGACACTGTGGTCGCTAGCAACGATTCCCGATCTGCTCTGGGCGCTCCTGTTCTTCGCGGCGCCGCTGGCAATCTTGATCGCGTTTTCGTTCGGGACAGAGGACAGTTACACCTTCGAGATCGACATCAACGGCACGCTCGATCGATATCGTGAAGCTCTGACGACCCCCTACCTCGAAACTCTGCTGCGCTCGTTGGCGCTTGGCCTCATCACATCGGTTGTTTGCCTAGTGATTGCCTTTCCTACCGCCCTAGCGTTGACGAGGATCAAGGGAACAGCTCGACTCCCGGTACTGTTTGTGGTGCTCTTCCCCTTCGTCGTGAGTTTCACCGTCAGAACTTATGCCTGGCTCGGGATCCTGCGCGCCGACGGGCCCGTCGCCCAACTCACCAATAGCGTATTTGGCCAGCCGCTCGTGTTGGCCTACACGCCAGGAGGGATCGCAGTCGGGATGATTCACGGCTACCTCGTCCTGGCGATCTTGCCGTTGTACGCGGCCCTTGACCGGATCCCGCTATCGGTGCTCGACGCGGCCGACGACCTCGGAGCCAGGCCATTTCGAACTTTTCGCCTGGTCACCGTTCCGATGGCGATGCCAGGAATCATTGCCGCACTAGCGCTTGTCGGCATCCTGGCGATCGGTGAATTCACGGTCCCGGCGATTTTGGGAGGCGGTAAAACTCTGCTCATCGGCAACGTCCTGGCAGAACAGGCGGGCGGAGCGAACCAACCGCTCGGCGCGGCCATCGCGGTGATCTTGATGCTGCTCTTCACCCTTTTGGGTGCGATCAACCTCCTATCCAGGCGACGTGCTCACCGTCTCGAGCTGAATCAATCATGAAGTGGACGCATTGGTGGCTCGGCTTGATCGTGCTGTTCCTCTATGCCCCGCTGGCCCGTGTTGGTCTCAACTCCATCAACGCCAACCCGACCGGAGCGTCCTTCGACGGCCTCACTGCACAGTGGTATCGCACCGCCTGGGCCGACGTGACTATGCGGGAGAGCCTGCGCACCAGCCTCCTACTGGCCACCATCGCGGCCATCGTGTCCACCCTGCTGGCCCTAGGCGCTGTGCTCGGCGCTCGCCTCAGCGGTCCGCGGGTCAGGGCCGGTTCCCGGGCGTTGATGACCTCTCGGGTCGTGATGCCGGAGGTCGTGCTGGCAGTTGGGATCGCGATCATGTTGCCACTGCTGGGGATCCCCCTGGGCCTCGGCGCCCTGGTGATCGGACACGTGGTCTTCCAAACCGCCTTCGCCATCGTGTTGATCGAGACTCGGGCAGCCGGACTCGACGCACGACTTGAAGACGCGGCGGCCGACCTCGGCGCGACCCCCTTGCGGACCCTGTGGCGAGTGATCTTGCCGGACCTTGCGCCGGGCATCGGGGCGGCCAGCCTATTGACGTTCTTATTTTCCTTCGATGACGTGGTGATGTCCCGTCTGCTTTCATCTCCCGACACGCCGACGCTGCCCGTGACAGTGCTCTCGCTCATCAGCCGCCGAAACTCACCCGAAATCGATGCCATCGGGACGACCGTGTTGGCTGTCGGGTTGGTGGTCTTCATCGCCGCCGCTCTCATTGGGCGGACCACGTTGACTGAGGCACTTACCGGCAATTCTCGAGGAAGACAGGGATGAGCATGATGAGTCACATCGATCAGACACCAGTTGTCGAGGTGCGCAACGTCGCGCGGAGCTTCTCAGGCACTAAGGCCGTAGACGGGGTGTCCCTGAAGATCGCGCCCGGTGAGATCTTTGGCCTCCTAGGACCGTCGGGATGTGGAAAGACCACCTTGCTGCGGTTGATCGCAGGATTGGACCGGCCGGACATCGGGGACATCTTCCTGGCCGGGCGTGAAGTGACCGCGCTGCCGGCCTACCGACGCGACGTGCACACGGTTTTCCAGTCATACGCGCTGTTTCCCCGTATGAGCGTCGCATCCAACGTTGATTTCGGCTTGCGTGCAGGCAGGATGGGCGCGCCGGAACGCCGTGCCCGGGTGGCCTCTGGACTGAAGTTGGTCGGGCTCGAGGGCAAGGAACGTCGGCTGCCGCACGAGTTGTCCGGTGGTGAGCAACAACGGGTCGCGTTAGCGCGAGCGCTCGTGAACCAGCCGCCCGTTTTGCTGCTGGATGAGCCGCTCGCGGCGCTCGATGCACATCTACGGCGGGAAATGCAGACCGAACTCCGGCGCATCCAGTCCGAGACCGCGTGCACGTTCGTCTTGGTCACTCACGACCAAGACGAAGCGTTCGCGCTGTGTGATCGCGTCGCGGTGATGTATCGCGGGAAGCTGGCGCAAATCGGCCCACCGGAGGAGCTTTACCGGCGCCCCACATCGGTAGAGGTCGCTCGATTCATCGGGCGCTCAACCTTGCTGCCGGCAATCTGGTCACGGGGCAGGGCCGCTCTTGCCCCCGGTTGGAGCGTTGCCGCAAAGTCGCCGTCCTCGCTCGCCGAAGGTGAGACATGCCTGGTCGTTCTGCGTCCTCGCCAAATCCGGCTGAGCCACATCGGGCCTGATGAGGGCACACGTCCGGGCGAAGGAATCACCGGACAGATCGCACACCTTGCATTCGCCGAGGATCGCTATGAAGCCATCATTTCAACGAGGCTTGGGAGCATCCGTGCGGAATCGGCGACGCCACCAGGAGCTGTCGGCGCGACCGTTCTCGTCGCCACCGACGAAAGCGAATGTTGGGCTTTAGTTTCGTAATCCTCCGGGCGATCGCGGACGAGCGCGAGCAGCAGACCGCATACGGCTGGTATGCCGTCAGCGGCACGGGCGCGCTGGTGGCACTCGGTGCCGCCCTGCTCTTCTGGCGGAACCGGCGGCGGCGCACGGCGCGCGCCTGAGCGCGCGCCGTGCCGCGACCCGCTACTCGGCGTCGGCGATGACCAGCGGCAGATCCAGCACGCGATCTTGCGGGGTCCCACTGAAGGTGAAGACCTCCGCCTTCCCTTCGCCGGTGGCGCCGACGGCGACGATCTCGCCGGCCTTCAGCTCGCCATACAGGATCTTTTCGGAGAGCACATCCTCGATCTCGCGCTGGATGGTCCGGCGCAGCGGCCGGGCCCCGAGGACCGGGTCGTAGCCCTTCTTCGCCAGCAGCGCCTTGGCCTCGACCGTGAGCTCGATGCCCATGTCCTTGTCCTTGAGGCGCTTGTCGAGCTTGGCGATCTCGAGGTCGACGATCGCCACGATCTCCTCGTGGGTCAACTGCGGGAAGACGATGATGTCATCGACCCGGTTGAGGAACTCCGGCCGGAAGTGCTGCTTCAGCTCGTCCTGAACCTTGTTCTTCATCCGCTCGTAGCTGCCCCGGCTGTCCGGGCCGGAGGAGAATCCGAGCGAGACCCCCTTGGCGATATCGCGGGTGCCGAGGTTGGTCGTCATGATGATGATGGTGTTCTTGAAGTCCACCATCCGGCCCTGGGAGTCGGTCAGGCGACCATCCTCGAGGACCTGCAACAGCGAGTTGAAGATTTCCGGGTGCGCCTTCTCGACCTCATCGAACAAGACCACAGAGAACGGCCGGCGGCGCACCTTCTCGGTGAGCTGACCACCCTCTTCGTAGCCGACATACCCGGGAGGGGAGCCGAAGAGCCGCGAGACCGTGTGCCGCTCGCTGTATTCGGACATGTCGAGCTGGATGAGCGCATCCTCGTCGCCGAAGAGGAACTCGGCGAGTGCCTTCGCCAATTCGGTCTTCCCGACACCGGTGGGGCCGGCAAAGATGAAGGAGCCGCCGGGGCGGCGCGGGTCCTTCAACCCGGCGCGGGTGCGTCGGATCGCCTGCGAGAGACCCTTGATCGCGTCGTCCATGCCGACGATGCGCTTGTGGATCTCGGCCTCCATGTTGAGCAGCCGGCTGGACTCCTCCTCGGTCAGCTTGAAGACCGGTATGCCGGTGCTGGCGGCCAGCACCTCGGCAATCAGCTCCTCGTCGACCTCGGCGACGATGTCGAGATCGCCGGCCTTCCACTCGGACTCACGGCGAGCCTTCTCACCGAGCAGCTTCTTCTCGTCATCGCGCAAGCGGGCGGCCTTCTCGAAGTCCTGGCCGTCGATTGCCGATTCCTTCTCCAGGCGCACCTGGGCGATGCGCTCGTCGAACTCGCGCAGGTCCGGCGGCGCCGTCATCCGACGGATGCGCAGCCGGGCCCCGGCCTCGTCGATCAAGTCGATGGCCTTGTCCGGCAGGAAGCGGTCGTTGACATAGCGATCCGCGAGGTTAGCCGCGGAGACGAGCGCCGCGTCGGTGATGGTGACGCGGTGGTGCGCCTCATACCGATCGCGCAAGCCCTTGAGGATCTCGATGGTGTGCGACAGGGTCGGCTCGGCGACCTGGATCGGCTGGAACCGGCGTTCCAGCGCGGAGTCTTTCTCGATGTACTTGCGGTACTCATCCAAGGTGGTGGCACCGATGGTCTGCAACTCGCCGCGCGCAAGCATCGGCTTGAGGATCGAGGCGGCGTCGATGGCGCCTTCGGCGGCCCCGGCCCCCACGAGGGTGTGGATCTCGTCGATGAACAAGATGATGTCGCCGCGGGTGCGAATCTCCTTGAGCACCTTCTTGAGCCGCTCCTCGAAGTCACCGCGGTAGCGGCTGCCCGCGACGAGTGAGCCGAGGTCGAGGGTGTAGAGCTGCTTGTCCTTGAGCGTCTCGGGGACCTCGCCGCGAACGATGTCCTGAGCCAGACCCTCGACGACAGCGGTCTTGCCGACGCCGGGCTCCCCGATCAGGACCGGATTGTTCTTGGTGCGGCGCGAGAGCACCTGCATGACGCGCTCGATTTCCTTCTGCCGCCCGATGACCGGGTCAAGCTTGGATTCGCGCGCGGCCTGGGTCAGATTGCGGCCGAACTGATCGAGCACCAGGGAGCCGGCGGGCGTGCCCTCCTGCTGCTGGCTGGACGGGCCGACGCCGCTGGACTGCGCCTCCTTGCCGGAGTAGCCGGAGATCAACTGGATGACCTGCTGGCGCACCCGGTTGAGGTCGGCGCCGAGCTTGACGAGGACCTGCGCGGCAACGCCCTCGCCCTCGCGGATGAGGCCGAGCAGGATGTGCTCGGTCCCGATGTAGTTGTGGCCAAGCTGCAGGGCCTCGCGCAGGCTCAGCTCAAGGACCTTTTTGGCCCGCGGGGTGAAGGGGATGTGACCGGAGGGCGCCTGCTGGCCCTGGCCGATGATCTGCTGCACCTGCTCGCGGACGTTTTCGAGCTCGATCCCCAGGCTCTCCAGGGCCTTGCTGGCCACGCCGTCACCCTCGTGGATGAGGCCGAGCAGGATGTGCTCGGTACCGATGTAGTTGTGGTTGAGCATGCGCGCTTCTTCTTGCGCGAGCACCACGACGCGTCGGGCCCGGTCGGTGAACCGTTCGAACATGTATGCGCTCCTCGCTGATCCAGTCAGCTTGATGGTAACTGCGCACCCTGGGCGCCGGGAGGGCGTTTCAGCGTGCGTCACTGACCTGTGACAACTGACGAGGCGCACGGGATGTTCCGAGGCGCCCGCCATCCGCAGCACCGTTCGCGCACGGCGGACGGGACAGCTCGCTCCGCTCAGCCTGGCGGCCCGGCTGCAACCCGCCGCCCGGAAGGTCGCCGAAACCCCGAAAGGTCACCGAAACCCCGGAAGGTCACCGAAACCCCGGATATAACGGGGTGTTCGAGAGGTTTCTCTGTGTTCGCAAACTTTCCGGAGTTTCGCGAGCAGCTCAGTGGCGGCGCTGGCAGCGGCCACACCAGAAGAGGTTGCGGCCGGCCACCACCGCGGTGCGGATCCGCGAGCCGCATACCAGACAGGGCTCGCCCGCCCGCTTGTAGACGTAGTAGTCCCGCTCGAGCAGCCCTGGGGCGCCCCGCACGAAGCGACCACGCTCCCCCGGCATCACCCCACCCCAGCTGGGGTCGTATGCCGCCGGGTCCCGCCCGTCGAGCAGCTCCCGGGCGCGCTCCAGCTGGGAGTCGAGGGTGATGATCTGGCCGAAGGCCACGCCATACGGGAGCAGGGCGACCAGGTCCTCCCACATGGCCAGCCAGGAGCGCGCCGTGACCTTGTTGCCCGGCACGAATGGGTCGATCGGATGCCGGAAGAGCACTTCGGCTCGATAGACATTGCCGACCCCGGCAATGATGGACTGATCCATGAGGCATTCCGCGACGGACCTGCCGGTGCGCGCCAACCGGATCAGGGAGCGTTGCGGGTCGTTGCCGGGAGCGCCGACGCGCAGCGGGTCCGGCCCCAGGCGCGCCAGGGTCGCCTCGACCTCTTCGGGCGTGGCCAGGCGAACCAGCGTGGCGCCGCGCAGGTCGGCATACGCCCGGTCGTTGACCATCCGCACGCGCACCGCCCCCACCGGCTCCGGCGGGTCAGCATCGTGCGGCAAGACGTCGAAGGAACCGATCAGGCCCAGATGCACATGGAGGACCGCTTCCCCCGCGAAGTGCACGAAGAGGTGTTTGCCATAGGCCTGGGCGCCCTCCACCACCCGGCCGGATAGCAGCGCGGCGCCCTCGACGAACCGCCCCTGCGGGCTGGTGACCACGGCCGGACGCCCCGCGAACGCATGCTGCAGGGCCCCGGCAAGCCGGTGCAAGGTATGTCCCTCTGGCACGTGGCGCAGCCTATGCCGCGCGCGGTGCCGGTATGCGGTGCGCTCCGGGGGCCCGCTTATCCCGCGCGTTTCTTGGCCGACGGCTTGGCCGCGCCCTTGTCGGTTCCCGACGCCGCGGCCTTCTCCGATCCCGATGCACCGGGCGCTCCCGACGGGGCCTCGCCGCGTGCCGCCTTGGCCTTCTCCACCGACTTGGCCAGCGCAGCCAGCAGATCGACGACCTCGCCGGTCTCCTCGGCCGGCTTGGGGACGTCCTTGACCTCCCCGCCCTCGACCTTGGCCTGCACCAGGGCATCCAGCGCGAGAGCGTAGTCGTCCTCGTATTCCTCGGGGTGGTAGTCGCCGGCAAGCTGCTCGACCAGCAGGTGGGCCATGGCGAGTTCCTTGTCGGTGGCCTCCTGATCCTGGCCCAGTGCGGCGAAGTCGGGACTGCGGATCTCATCCGGCCACAACATCGTCTGCATGACGATGACCCCGTCACGTACCCGGAGCACCGCCATCGTCATCCGGGTGCGGATCGAGACGGTAACCAAGGCCATCCGCCGCTCGCTCTCCAGCGCATCGCGCAGCAGCACATAGGGTTTCGCCGCGGATTTGTCGGGCTCAAGGTAGTAGCACTTGTCGAGCATCATCGGGTCGATCTGATCGGCCGGCACGAACTTCTCGACCGCGATCTCCTTCGAGCTCTTCGTCGGCAGGTCGGCGAAGTCCTCGTCGGTGAGGATGACCATGTCGCCATCCTGCGTCTCATACCCCTTGGCGATGTCGTCATAGGCGACGAGCTCCCCATCGATCGAGCAGACCCGCTGGTACTTGATCCGGCCGCCGTCGGTGCGGTGCACCTGCCGGAACTGCACATCGTGGTTCTCGGTCGCGGCATACAGGCGCACGGGTACGTTGACCAGGCCGAAGGAGACCGCGCCCTTCCAGATCGCTCGCATGACCCAGAGTCTGGCAGACCCAGGTCGCCCGTTGGGGGTTCAATAGGCACGTGCTACCGATGCTCGCGACTGCCACTGCGGCCCCGCCGAGCGGACCCGATTGGGCACATGAGATCAAGTGGGACGGGATGCGGGTGCTCGCCGACCTGCATGCTGGGGGGTTGCGGCTGACCTCGCGCAATGGCAACGACGTCAGCGTCTCCTTCCCCGAACTCGCCGGGCTCGCCGGGGCGTATGACGACCTGCTGCTCGACGGCGAGGTGGTCGCCTTCGACGCCGGGCGGCCGAGCTTCGCCGCTCTCGCCGCGCGCATGCACGTGCGCGAGCGCCGCAAGGCGGAGCGGCTGGCGGCGGCCCATCCGGTCACCTATGTGGTCTTCGACGTCCTGCGACTCTTCGGCCAGGAGCTGATCGGGCAGCCATGGAGTGGTCGCCGCAGCTTGCTCGAACGGCTCGACCTGCACGAGGTGGACCACCTTCAGGTGCCTCCGGTCTATGACGATGGCGCACAGCTACTGCTGGCGACGCGCGAGCAGGGGCTCGAGGGCTTGGTCAGCAAGCGCCGGTCCGCGGCATACCTCCCGGGCCGACGGTCCGCGGACTGGCTCAAGACCAGCAACCGGGCAACCATCTCGGCGGTGGTCGGCGGTTGGCGACCCGAGACCGGGAGCGCCCAACGACTCGGTGCAGTGCTCGTCGGCCGTCCCGGGCCGGCCGGGCTGATGTATGCGGGGCGGATGGGCAGCGGCCTGGCAGGAAAGGCCGCCGTGGCCATGGCGCAATTGCTGGCGCCGTTGACCCGTCTCGACTCGCCCTTCGCCGATGAGGTGCCCGCGCAGGACGCCAAGGAGGTCACCTGGGTCCAGCCCCTCATCGTGGTGGAGCTCAAATCTCTCGGGCAAACGGGCGGCGGCCGCCTGCGCCAGCCGGCCTTCCTCGGCATTCGCGCCGACCTGACACCGCAGGATCTGATCGAGGAGGCCGATCGTGGTGGCGAGTGACCCGCAGACCCCCCGGGTGGAGGTCGCCGGACGGACGCTCAAACTCTCCAGCCTCGAGAAGGTTATGTATCCGGCCACGGAGACCACCAAGGGCGAGATCCTGGACTACTACGCACGCGTCAGCCCCGTCATGCTCACGCATCTGCAGGGCCGGCCGGTGACCCGCGTCCGGTGGCCGCACGGCGTCACCGGGCAGAGTTTTTTCGAGAAGAACCTGCCGTCCGGTGCGCCATCGTGGCTGGATCGGGTGGCGATCGAGACGGTGGTGTATCCGATGGTGCGCGACCTAGCGGACCTGACGTATCTCGTGAATCTCAATTCACTGGAGTTTCATACGCCCCAATGGTGCGTCACCGCCCCAGGCCTTCGCGCGAATCCGGACCGACTGGTGATCGATTTGGATCCCGGCAAGCCCGCCGGGCTCACCGAGTGCTGCATCGTCGCGCTGCTGGTGCGGGATCGCCTGGGCCAATTGGGAATGGAACTTTTCCCCGTCTCCTCCGGGAGTAAGGGGATGCAACTCTACGCGGCTCTGGGCGGGGACCTGACCTCCGATCAGGTGCGAGATCTGGTGGCGCAACTCGCCCAGGAACTGACCAAGCAGCATCCGGATCTGGTTGTCTGGAAGATGACGAAATCCTTGCGACCCGGAAAGGTCTTCCTGGATTGGAGCCAGAATGTCGCAGCGAAGACCACCATCACCCCGTATTCGCTGCGCGGCACCCCGGCCCCCTGGGCCGCCGCCCCCCGGACCTGGGCCGAGGTCGAAGCCGCAGCGGCCGGTCGAGGTGGGATCGAGCAGGTCCTCTTCGACGAGGTCTTGGAGCGACTGGAGATCTTCGGCGATCTCCTGGCCCCGCTCGTGCGCGCTACCCCCTGTCTCTTATACACATCTGACGCTGCCGACGAATAGAGAGGTGTAGATCTCGGTGGTCGCCGTATCA
>CALLZC010000050.1 GCA_937858995.1 uncultured Nostocoides sp. | reverse complement strand
CGGAGGCCTCGCCCCGTCACGACGACACGCCGTAAACCCCACACGCCACTTTCGTAACACGACCTAGCAGAGGTTAGTCAAATCCGCACACTTTGCACGGTGCGCTGATTTCACTAAGTTCTGCTAGCAGAGGTTAGTCAAGGGGGGCGGCCGGCCACACGCCGGACGTGCCGCGTCGGTGCGAGCCAAGCAGGTGCGTGTCGATGATGCCCACGGCCTCCATCAGCGCAAACATCGTGGTCGGCCCGACATGGGCGTACCCCTCGCGCTTGAGCGCCTTGGACAGGGCCACGGACTCGGGAGATTGGCTCTGCAGATCGGCGTAGCTGCGCGGCTCCGGGGTGGCCGAGGGTTGGAATGACCAGATCAGCTCGGCAAGTCCCCCGCGTTCGCGTAGGAGCACAGTGGCTCGCGCATTGGTGATGGTCGCCTCGATCTTGCGCCGGTTGCGCACGATCCCGGCATCGCCCATCAGCCGCTCCACGTCGCCCACGTCGTATGCAGCAACCCGGTCGGGCTCGAATCCCGCGAAGGCCGCGCGGAAGGCCGTGCGCTTGCGCAAGATGGTGACCCACGACAGGCCGGACTGGAAGGCCTCGAGCGAGAGCCGCTCGAAGAGGCCCTGCTCGTCGCGGACCGGCATGCCCCATTCGGTGTCGTAGTACGCGCGCAGCAGTGGGTCGCCCGCCGCCCAGGTCGGTCGCGCCAGTCCGTCCTCGCCCACGACCAGGTCTGGGTGCTGTTGCTCACTCATTGCCTCGCCGCCATCTCCGGATCCTATGGTCACTCCGCCGCGGCCGGCCCGGCGCGAAGCACGGCCGCGAGGTCATCTAGGTGGGCACGCAAGGCCGCCTCCAGCTCGGCCGGCCCCACAACCTCCGGAACCGTGGCGCCCTGCAGGGTCAGGCCGTCGACGATCGTATGCAGGCGCGCCGCCAGCGACTCCGCCGGCGGATCGAGGAGTTGCGCTGGCTCACTCGGACCGGCCGTGCCCGCGAGGTCGCACACCGCCACCCGGCACAGATAGCGCTCGGCGTGCCACGCATCCAGCCGCAGCCGCGCCAGGCTGGGGTCCCGCGAGGCGCGACCGAGCAGCGCCAGCCAGACCCGGACCTCAACCTCACGCTGCGCGTCCAGCGGCAGCAATTGCGCCATCAAGGCAGCGGCTCGCGACGGCCCCGGCGGCCGAGCAAGCTGCGTTAGGACACGATCTCGGACCGCGGCGATCATGAGTTCGGTCGCGACGGCCATCAGCTCGTCCTGGGTCGTGAAGTAGTGCCGTACCGCGCCGAGTGAACACCCGGCCTCGGCCGCTACGACCCGCACGCTTGCGCCCTCGAGGCCCTCCCGGGCAATGACCCGCCACAGGGCGCGAGCGATCTCGGCCCGACGCGCGTCATGGTCGACGATCTTTGGCATGAGCTATCTTGACACGATTGTATTGTAAAAAGTAGCGTCGCCGACTAGCGCAGCGTCGTCGTGCATGAGGGGGAGGTATGACGATCACCATCGCCGCGGCACTGGCCGGGCTCGCGGTCATCGACAGCACCAGCATCGGGACCCTTGTGGTACCGCTCTGGATGCTGGTCCACCCTCAACTGCGCGCCCGGATGGTAGTGCTGTACCTCGCCGTCATCGGCCTCTTCTACTGGATTCTCGGCGTCGGACTGCTCGGCGGCGCGAGCATCCTCGCCGACCGCTGGGCCGCGATCGAGGCCAGCACGCTGACCCACTGGACGCAACTGATCATTGGCTCGGCCATGCTCGTCGGGAGCTTCTGGCCCGACACGCCATGGGCCAAGCGCCGGGCCGCGCGCCGCGGCACGTCGGGCCCGCGGGCACGCTGGCGCGAGAGCGTCGCTGGGGAGCGAGCCAGCGCCCCGGCAGTTGCGGGAGTCGCCCTGGTGGCCGGACTGATCGAGGCCGCCTCCATGCTCCCCTATCTCGGCGCAGTCGGGCTGCTCTCGACCACCGGGCTGGGGCTCCCTGCCCGGGCGGGGGTGCTCGCGGCATACGTCCTGATCATGTGCGCGCCCGCGCTCGTCCTGCTGGGGTTGCGTGTCCTGCTGGACGATCGCATCAGGCCGCGGCTGGCGCGGATCGAAGCCTGGGTGACGCGGCGCTCGGGGGGTGCGCTGTGGTGGGTCGTCGGGCTGCTGGGCTTCTTCCTGGCTCGCGATGCGCTCGGTCGGCTCGGCATCTGGGGGTCCGTGATCGGCGGCTGATGGGGTTTCGCTATCGTGAGCCGGTAATCCGCCCCGAAGGAGCCGCCATGACAACGCCGTCGCCGAGCACGTCCGCCATCATCGACGCCACCGAGCGCTGGGCCGCCCACAACTACCACCCGTTGCCGGTCGTCATCTCGAGCGGGGCAGGCGCCTGGGTCACCGATGTGGACGGCACCCGGTATCTCGACGCGCTGGCAGGCTACTCCGCCCTCAACTTCGGGCACGGCCACCCACGGCTCTTGGAGGTCGCGCACGCACAGCTCGACCGGCTAACGCTCACCTCTCGGGCGTTCTATACGGATCGGCTCGGCGAGTTCGCCCAGGCCCTGACGGCCCTGGCGGGCAAAGAAATGTGCCTGCCCATGAATAGCGGAGCCGAGGCCGTCGAGACGGCTCTCAAGGTCGCCCGCAAGTGGGGCTACCGCACCCGCGGGATCCCCGAAAACGCAGCGACCATCATCGTGATGGAGGGCAACTTCCACGGCCGCACGACCACCATCATTTCCTTCTCCGACGACAAGGTCGCCCGCGACGACTACGGTCCCTATACCCCCGGGTTCGTCAGCGTCCCGTATGGCGACGCCGACGCCCTCGCGGCTGCGCTCGCCGAGAACGAGTTCACCGTGGCTGTCCTCCTGGAGCCCATTCAGGGCGAGGGTGGCGTGGTCATCCCGCCCGACGGCTACCTTCGCCGAGTGCGTGAATTGTGCTCCACCGCAGGCGTGTTGATGATGGCCGACGAGATTCAGTCGGGGTTGGCGCGCACCGGTGAGACCTTCGCCTGCGACCACGAGCAGGTGCGGCCCGATGTCTACATCCTGGGCAAGGCACTCGGTGGCGGCCTCGTGGCCTTGTCGGCGATTGTGGCCGACCGCGACGTCCTGGGTGTTATCACCCCGGGCTCGCATGGGTCGACCTTCGGCGGCAATCCGCTGGCCTGCGCCATCGGCACCGAGGTTGTCGCGATGCTCGCCACCGGCGAGTTCCAGGACCGGGCCCGCTCCCGCGGGGCGCAACTGGGTGACGGACTGGCACCGATGGTCGGGGACGGCCTGACCGCATACCGGCAGCGCGGACTGTGGGCGGGGCTGGATCTCGACCCCGACCTGGGGTCGGGGCGCGCCTTCAGCGAACGGTTGATGGCGCGGGGCGTGCTGGCCAAGGACACCCATGGTTCGACGATCCGCCTGGCTCCCCCGCTCGTGGCCGACGAACAGGACATCGAGGTCCTGCTGGCCGCGCTCCACGGCGCCGTAGCCGATCTGACCGGCTAAGGCGCTGGTCAGGCCGACAGCGCGATCAGGGCGAGGGGTTCCGTCGTGGGCTGCGGGGACCCGCCAGCCGGCTCATCGGTGAGACCCACCCCGCTGGCCAGCGTGGCGTCGCCCTCCAGGAGGACGGTCACCGCTTCCCCTTGCGGCACCAGGCCTGCCGCGGCGAAGCCCGCGGGCACGGCATACCACGCCTGGTAGGTGCGTCCCGACGCGAGGGCGGGCGCCCCGCTCACCTGGAGCACCGCACGACGTAGCGATGCGGACCGGGTCACGGTCGCGGTGCCGCCGCCGCGGACCTGTCTCTTATACACATCTCCGAGCCCACGAGACGGACTCCTATCTCGTATGCCGTCTTCT
>CALLZC010000049.1 GCA_937858995.1 uncultured Nostocoides sp. | reverse complement strand
TTTTTCAAGCAGAAGACGGCATACGAGATAGGAGTCCGTCTCGTGGGCTCGGAGATGTGTATAAGAGACAGCCGCGCACCGGCGCCGGACCGGGGCTCGCCCGCGCCATTGCCGCACTCGCGCCCCGGGCCATCGCCTACCTTGCCTGCGATCCGGCGGCCCTGGCCCGCGACCTCGCCGCCTTCGCCGAGAGTGGGTATGCCGTGCAGCGGCTGCGGGCCTTCGATGCCTTCCCGATGACCCACCACGTGGAGTGCTTGGCGCTGCTCGTGCCCAAGCACTTGTTGAGCGCTGAGACAGAATCGGCAAGGATCGACAGCACCACCGAAACTGAGATATCTTGACGTCAAGATAAATCCCCGGCAATGACGCGCGGGCGTCGGAAGGAGCCACTTGTGGCCAGCACGAACAGCTTCGGAGCACACGGCAGCCTGCAGGTCGGTGATCAGGACTACGAGATCTACCGGATCAACACGGTGGCAGGACACGAGACCCTGCCGTACAGCCTCAAGGTTCTCCTGGAGAACCTCCTGCGCACCGAGGACGGCGCCAATATCACCGCCGACCACATCCGCGCGCTCGGCGGCTGGGACGAGAACGCCGAACCGGACACCGAAATCCAGTTCACCCCGGCCCGCGTAATCATGCAGGACTTCACCGGGGTGCCGTGCGTCGTCGACCTGGCCACCATGCGTGAGGCCGTCGCCGATCTCGGCGGCGACCCGGCCCAGATCAACCCGCTGGCCCCGGCGGAACTGGTCATCGACCACTCGGTGCAGATCGACGTCTTCGGCCGCGCCGATGCCTTCCGGCGCAATGTCGAGATCGAGTACGAGCGCAATGGCGAGCGGTACAAGTTCCTGCGCTGGGGGCAGACCGCCTTCGACGACTTCAAGGTGGTGCCCCCAGGCACCGGGATCGTCCACCAAGTCAACATCGAGCGGCTGGCCCGCGTGACGATGGTCCGTGACGGCGTGGCCTACCCGGACACCTGCGTCGGCACGGACTCGCACACCACCATGGTCAACGGGCTCGGCGTGCTCGGTTGGGGCGTCGGTGGCATCGAGGCCGAGGCCGCGATGCTCGGACAGCCCGTGTCGATGCTGATCCCTCGGGTCGTGGGTTTCAAACTGACCGGTCAGACGCGGCCGGGCGTTACCGCCACGGACGTGGTTTTGACCATCACCGACCTGCTGCGCAAGCACGGCGTCGTCGGCAAGTTCGTGGAGTTCTACGGCCAAGGCGTCTCCGCCTTGCCCCTGGCCAATCGGGCCACCATCGGCAATATGAGCCCTGAGTTCGGATCGACCTGCGCGATCTTCCCCATCGACTCGGTCACCTTGGACTACCTGCGCCTGACGGGCCGCTCCGAGGAGAACCTGGCGCTGGTGGAGGCCTACGCCAAGGAGCAGGGCATGTGGCTGGACCCGGCGGCCGAGCCGCGCTTCTCCGAGAAGCTCGAGCTCGACCTCGCCACGGTCGTCCCATCCATCGCCGGGCCCAAGCGGCCCCAGGACCGGATCGCCCTGACCGACGCAAAGATGCAATTCGGCATCGACGTCAAGAACTACGGCGTCGACGGCCCCCTGCGTGAGGAACCAGTCACCTCCGAGTCCGGGTCCTATGGCCTCAAGGACGGGGCCGTGGTCATTGCCTCGATCACCTCGTGCACCAACACCTCGAACCCGTCGGTGATGATGGCCGCCGGCATGCTGGCCCGCAATGCGGTGGCCAAGGGCTTGGCGAGCAAGCCGTGGGTCAAGACGTCGATGGCACCCGGATCCAAGGTCGTCACGGGCTACTACGAGGCAGCCGGGTTGTGGCCCTATCTCGACAAGCTCGGCTTCAATCTCGTCGGCTACGGCTGTGCCACGTGCATCGGCAACTCGGGACCGCTGCCGGAAGAGGTCTCGGCCGCCGTCAACCGCCGCGATCTCTCGGTTGCCGCGGTGCTCTCGGGCAACCGCAACTTCGAGGGCCGGATCAACCCGGACGTCAAGATGAACTACCTGGCCTCCCCGCCGCTGGTCATCGCCTACGCCCTCGCCGGCACGATGGACTTCGACTTCGACCTCGAGCCCCTGGGCCAGGACGAAGACGGCAATGACGTCTATCTGCGGGACATCTGGCCCTCGCCCGAGGATGTGGACGCCACCATCTCGTCAGCCATCTCGCGCGATCTCTTCGTCAAGGACTACGCGGATGTCTTTGCGGGAGATGAGCGTTGGCAAGGACTGGAGACTCCCGAAGGCAATATCTTCGCCTGGGATGCCGACTCCACCTATGTGCGCAAGCCTCCTTACTTCGACGGCATGAGTATGCAGCCTGCCCCCGTGACCGATATCGCCGGTGCCCGGGTGCTGGCCAAGCTGGGTGACTCGGTGACCACCGATCACATCAGCCCGGCCGGCGCCATCAAGGTCGACTCGCCCGCGGGCCGGTATCTCTTCGAGCACGGGGTCGACAAGCGCGACTTCAACTCCTATGGCTCACGGCGCGGCAACCACGAGGTCATGATCCGCGGAACCTTCGCCAACATCCGGCTGCGCAACCAACTGCTGGACGACGTCGAGGGTGGCTTCACCCGGGACTTCACCCAGGGTGGGGTCCAGAGCACGATCTATGACGCCGCGGCGGCCTACCAAGCAGCGGGCATCCCGCTGATCGTCCTGGCGGGCAAGGAATACGGCTCGGGCTCCTCACGGGACTGGGCAGCCAAGGGCACCGCACTCCTGGGTGTCAAGGCCGTCATCGCGGAGTCGTACGAACGCATCCACCGCTCCAACCTGATCGGGATGGGTGTCTTGCCCCTGCAGTACCCCAAGGGCCAGAACGCCGAGTCCCTGGCGCTGACCGGAACGGAGAGCTTCGCGATCACCGGAGTGACGCAACTCAACGACGGGAGCACGCCACGCACCGTCCAGGTGAGCGTCACCCGCGAGGACGGCACCACCTCGCAGTTCGATGCGGTGGTGCGGATCGACACCCCCGGTGAGGCCGACTACTACCGCAATGGCGGCATCCTGCAGTACGTCCTGCGCTCGCTGGTCAGCTGACCCGCGCCGGAGGCCGGGGCGCGCCCCCGGCCTCCGGGACGGTGCGAGATGGTGCGCTGGGCACGATAGAGCACTGGGCACGAAGGGGAACTGGGCAAGATAGAGCACTGGGCACGAAGGGGAACTGGGCAAGATAGGGCGTATGACGCCCGAAGAGTTCCGCGTGGCCGGCCATCGCCTCATCGACTGGGTCGCCGACCTGCGCGAGCGGGTGCCCGACCTTCCCGTGGGTGCGCAAGTGCGTCCGGGGCAGATCCGCGAGGCCCTCCCGGCGCACGCGCCCCAGGCGCCCGAACCCCTCGCCGCTGTGCTGGCGGATCTCGATCGGCTCGTCGTTCCGGGTATCACGCATACCAACCACCCGGGCTTCTACGGCTGGTTCCCCAGCAATGCCGCGCTGGCCTCGGTGCTCGGGGATATCGCCTCCGGCGGGCTGGCCGCGCTCGGGATCACCTGGCAGTCGGCGCCGGCGCTGACCGAGGTCGAGCAGGTCGTCACCGAGTGGCTGCGGGAGCTGTGCGGACTGGACCCGGCCTGGCGCGGCGCCATCCAGGACACCGCATCCACGGGCACCCTGGTGGCGATGCTCGCCGCCCGCGAACGAGCCTCCGGGCGCTCCCAACACGGCGGCGGCCTGCAGAGCCTGCCCGCGCCATTGGTCGTCTACTCCTCGGCGCAAGCGCACTCCTCGGTCCCCAAGGCCGTGCTGCTGGCGGGTTTTGGGAGCGACAACCTGCGCTTCGTGGACGTCGACCCGACGTCATACGCCATGGATCCGAACGCGCTGGAGGCAGCCATGGCCGCGGATGTCGCCGCCGGGCGCCAGCCGGCCGCCGTGATCGCCGCGCTCGGCACTACCGGCACCACGGCCTTCGACCCGGTGGCCCAGATCGTCCCCATTGCCCAGCGGTATGGCGCGTGGGTGCACGTCGATGCGGCGATGGCCGGCTCGGCGATGATCCTGCCGGAGATGCGCCACCTCTTCGCGGGAGTCGACGGCGCCGACTCGCTTGTGTGGAACCCACACAAATGGCTCGGGACCATCCTCGACTGCTCTCTGCTCTATGTCCGTGACGTCGACCACCTCGTCGCGTGCATGTCGACCACGCCCTCCTACCTGCGTTCGGCGGCCGACGATGAGGTGGTCCAGTACAAGGACTGGGGCATTCCGCTCGGCCGCCGGTTCCGGGCCTTAAAGCTCTGGTTCCACCTGCGGCTAGAGGGTGTGGACGCCATCCAGCAGCGGCTGCGCCGGGATCTCGAGAACGCCCAATGGCTGGCCGAAGCCGTTGCGGCGCAACCAGACTGGCGCATTCTAGCACCGGTCGACCTGCAAACCGTGTGCGTGCGTCACGAGCCGCCCGGATGTGCCGGGGAGGATCTGGACCGGCATACCTTGGCGTGGGCGGACGCGGTGAATGCCGGGGGCAGGGCCTTTGTCTCACCGAGCATGCTCGACGGCCGCTGGATGGTGCGCATCTCGATCGGGGCCGAAGCCACGCAGCGCGCCGACGTCGAGGCCCTGTGGGCGCTGCTGCGCCAGGAGGCCAGCGCCACGCCGTAGTTGATGGCTCGGTGAGAGCGGACGCAGCACAGCCGCACCCCCGCAGCATGTGCTGCGGGGGTGCGGTTGCGGGGTCTTCGCTTAGACGTAGCGCGCCCAGTTGAAGACGTTGAGCTCCGAGTTGTTGAAGTACGGGCCGAACATCACGCTGGCCCATGAGGCGCCGATACCGCCCTTGTTGCTGTTGACGGAGTTGACATAGCCCATCCAGCTGCCGTTGACCCAGGTCAGCCAGGGGCCGCCGCTGGATCCGCCGGTCATCCGGCAGCTCAGGAACATCTGACCCGCCCAGGTGCCACTGGAGTAGTAGTAGTCCGTGCCCTGGCAGTACCTGGCGTCCTCACCATTGGCGGTGTAGCCCGGCCAGCGCCAGTCGGTGACCGGGTAGCCCAGCGAGGTGCGGTAGTTGCCGACCGTGCCGTTGAACCAGGCGCCGTGTCCGCCGAGGCGGTTGACGATGCGACGACCGAGCGAGTCGGGGTTGACGACAACGGCCGCCATGTCGTCGGCGCTGGCGCCGGAGTAGTAGTAATTGCCCGTGGTCCCGAAGGTCTTGGCCGACCAAGCACCCAGCGGTGCGCCGTACTGGTAGCCGGGGTAGAACCACAGGTGCTGGTACCACTGCTTGGTCGAGGCGTTGACGACGCAGTGGCCGGCGGTGATGACGGTCGACTTGTTCTCCGAGTTCACGGCGGTCGCCGTGCAGTGGCGCCAGTCGACTCCGGCACCGGGGTTGATGTCGAAGTAGAGCTTGCCGATCTGCCGGTTCGGGTTGACGGTCGCCCCGAGCGGCCACAAGGCGCCGGCGTTGGTGTCGTACGCACGCAAGCCACCCTTTGCCGCGACCGATCCGGGCGCAGACGGGGCGATCTTGACCTGGGTGCCGCGCTCGAGGCTGGTGGCGCTCTTGCTCGGCACGTTCTTGGGCATCGGCATGGGTTTGGCCGACTTGACGATTGCGCGGTAGTCCAGGCGAGCAGTGGCTTGCTGCTCGGCGGCGGATACCTGGTGGGTCTTGGGTGCGGACAGGTCGGGGCCGGAGCCGGCGTTCGCGGACCCGGCCGTGACGCTGGCCAGGACGGCGACGGCACTGGCGGATCCGATGAGAATGCGGCGTGAGTGCATGACGAAACTCCCTCTTGCAGGATGGATTCCCGGACCGCCCCTGCGATCCGTGCAGCAAATTTGCTTGCTGGTGGAAATGAGTCCCAAAGCCGGTGTCTGATACGAGGATCGAGGAAAGTTTCTCGGGACTTCCCCCTGGTCAGGCTGCCCGCGGCCCGCGCGGGCGCCGCAGATTAGGCCGCACGGGTCTGCGCAATTAGGTGGCCCTGGGCGCTCGCTGTTAAGGTTGCCAGGTTGCCGTGACATCGGCCGCGGATCCATAGAGCCCCGGTGAACCAGCCCGGAGGCGCCGCGCAACGACACTATTCGAAGGAGTCCGGACGCCCATGCCGCTCAGCGCAGACGTCAAGAAGAAGATCATCGCCGAGTATGCCGCCACCGACGGCGACACCGGCTCCCCCGAGGTGCAGGTCGCACTGCTCACCCAGCGCATCAAGGACCTGACCGAGCACTCCCGCACCCACAAGCACGACCACCACAGCCGTCGGGGTCTGCTGCTCCTGGTCGGGCAGCGCCGCCGGCTGCTGCGCTACCTCGAGAGCGTCGACGTCGAGCGCTACCGTTCGCTGATCAAGCGACTCGGCCTGCGCCGTTGAGAATTGAGAAGGGGCGGCCCGCCTAACGGGCCGCCCCTTCTCGTATGCCGTGCCACGGCATACCGCAGCCGGCCGCCCGAGGCGGGCCTGCTGCATACCGAAAGAACACCTGGTGCACAACGACGATGCACCCGGTCGTATGAGAGAAAGTGAGGACCCATGGAGGGTCCAGAAATCCAGTTCGCCGAAGCCATCATCGACAATGGCAGCTTCGGCACCCGCACCGTCCGGTTCGAGACCGGACGCATCGCCCGCCAGGCGGGGGGCGCCGTCAGCGCCTATCTCGACGGCGAGACGATGCTGCTGTCGACCACCACCGCCGGCAAGACGCCGAAGGACCAGTTCGACTTCTTCCCGCTGACCGTTGACGTCGAGGAGCGGATGTACGCCCTGGGCAAGATCCCGGGCAGCTTCTTCCGCCGCGAGGGTCGCCCCTCGACCGAGGCGATCCTGACCTGCCGCCTGATCGACCGCCCGCTGCGCCCCAGCTTCGTCAAGGGACTGCGCAACGAGGTCCAGGTCGTCATCACCGTCTTGTCGCTCAACCCGGACCACCAGTACGACGTGCTGGCCATCAACGCCGCGAGCGCCTCGACCCAGATCTCCGGCTTGCCGTTCTCCGGACCCATCGGTGGCGTGCGCGTCTCGCTCATCGACGGCCAGTGGGTGGCCTTCCCGACCTTCTCCGACAGCGAGCGCTCCACCTTCGACATGGTCGTTGCCGGCCGCGTCGTGCACAACGCTGCGGGTGAGAGCGATGTCGCGATCATGATGGTCGAGGCCGAGTCCACCGAGGCGACCTGGAATCTGGTCAAGAACGAGGGCAAGACTGCCCCGACCGAAGAGGTCGTCGCCGCCGGTCTCGACGCGTCCAAGGCCTTCATCAAGGTGTTGTGCGAGGCGCAGAGCCAGTTGGCTGCCGTGGCCGCCAAGCCCGTGGAGGAGTTCCCGCTCTTCCTCGACTACACCGCCGACATCCTCACGGCCGTCGAAGACCTGGCCAAGGACGACACCGCGCAGGCGCTGACGATCGCTGCCAAGCAGGAGCGTGAGGACCGGCTCGATGAAATCAAGTCGGCCGTGCACCTCAAGCTCGTCGGCAATGTCAACGAGCCCAATGGTCAGTCCGGCCCCTTCGAAGGGCGTCAGGGCGAGGTCTCCTCGGCCTTCCGGGCGCTGCAGAAGAAGCTGGTGCGTGAGCGGGTCCTGCGTGACCACGTGCGCATCGACGGTCGTGGACTGGCCGACATCCGGGCCCTCTCGGCCGAGGTCGAGGTGCTCCCGCGGGTGCACGGGTCGGCGCTCTTCGAGCGCGGCGAGACCCAGATCCTCGGGGTCACCACGCTGAACATGCTCCGGATGGAGCAGCAGCTCGACACCCTCTCGCCGGTCAAGCGTCGCCGCTATATGCACAACTACAACTTCCCGCCCTACAGCACGGGTGAGACCGGTCGGGTCGGTTCGCCGAAGCGCCGCGAGGTCGGTCACGGTGCGCTCGCCGAGCGCGCCCTGATGCCGGTGCTGCCCACCCGCGAGGAGTTCCCGTATGCCATCCGTCAGGTCTCCGAGGCGCTGAGCTCCAATGGCTCGACGTCCATGGGCTCGGTGTGTGCCTCGACCCTTTCGCTCCTCAACGCCGGTGTGCCGCTGCGCGCTCCGGTCGCGGGCATCGCGATGGGCCTGATCTCCGCGGAGATCGACGGAGCGATGTCGTATGCCGCCCTGACCGATATCCTGGGCGCCGAGGATGCGTTCGGCGACATGGACTTCAAGGTCGCCGGCACCCGCGAGTTCGTCACCGCCATCCAGCTCGACACCAAGCTCGACGGCATTCCCGCCGACGTGCTGGGGAGCGCGTTGACCCAGGCCCGCGACGCTCGCCTTTACATCCTCGACGTGATGAACGAGGCGATCGACGCTCCCGATGAGATGAGCCCGTTCGCCCCGCGTGTCATCTCGGTCAAGGTTCCGGTCGACAAGATCGGCGAGGTCATCGGCCCGAAGGGCAAGATGATCAACCAGATCCAGGAGGAGACCGGCGCCGACATCTCCATCGAGGACGACGGCACGGTCTACATCGGCGCGGTCGACGGCCCGTCGGCCGAGGCGGCCCGGGCCGCGATCAACGCGATCGCGAACCCGCAGATGCCAGAGATCGGCGAGCGCTTCATGGGCACCGTGGTCAAGGCCACGACCTTCGGCGCCTTCGTTTCCCTGCTCCCGGGCAAGGACGGCCTGCTGCACATCTCCGAGGTGCGCAAGCTCGTCGGTGGCAAGCGGATCGACGCGGTCGAGGATGTCCTGGCCATCGGCCAGAAGGTTCAGGTCGAGCTCAAGGAGATCGACCCTCGTGGCAAGCTGTCGCTGGCCGCGGTGCTTCCGGATGAGCCAGCGCAAGCTGGCGCGGTTGCCGGTGGCGAGCCGGCGCAGGAGGATGGCGGCTCCGAGTCGGCCAGCTCGCCCGCGCCAACCTCGCAGGCGGCAGCCGCCGAGGGCTCCGAATCGAGCCAGGACGTTGCCCCCGCGGGCCAGGAGCGTCAGCGCGAGCGCCGCGATGGCGGTCGTAGTCGTCGTCGGCGCACCCACCAGGGCGACGGCGGCGGCGACCAGGCGTAGCCCGGGCGGGGCCCCGCACGGCATACCCCCCTGCCGTATGCACTAACCTCTGCTAGCAGCACGTGCGCTCAGGTCCACAGGATGCATCCTGTGGACCTGAGCGCAGCCTTTGCTAGCAGAAGTTGCTGAACCCGCGGCGATTTCGAGCGCGCGACGCGGGGAGGGCGAGCGGGTCAGATCCAGCGGCGGACGCGGCGGCGGTATGCGGCATACGCGCCTGCGAAGGTCGCCCCCAGATAGCTCTCCTCGTGCCGGATGACCAGTCGATAGGTGGCCACCAGGATCACGGGCAGCGCGGCGAGCGCCCAGGCACTATCGAGCCACAGTGCGGCACCCAGATAGGCCACGGCGTCGCCGAGATAGATCGGGTTGCGGGTGAAGCGATAGGGACCGTCCGTGGCTAGGGCGTTCACCGCCGCCCAGGGAATCACCGTGGTGCCGCGGCGGCGAAAGGTCAGGACCGCCCACCCCATGAGCGCCACGCCACAGGCCACCAACGCCATCCCCATATAGGGCTGGCCGGGACCCAGCCGCAACGTCGTCGGCGCGGCGCTCTCGATGAGCCAGGCCGCGGCGAGTGGCACGACATAGAGCAGGGGCGGCAGGACCTTGACGTGTGCTCCGCGTGCCATGCCGCCATTGTGCGACCTCGCCGCCCTCTGGAGCGCCCCGGCCACGCCGATGGCACACGAGACTCAGGCAGGGGTGTCCGCGATGCGCAAGTGGACGGTGTCATCGACGGGCTCGTAGCCGATGCGTTGATAGACCCCATTGCTCGTGGGGTTGGCCAGGTCCGTGAAGAGGCAGGGGATGGCCCCGCGCTCGAGTACCGCGCGAGTGGCCAGGGCGGTCACGGCCGCGGCGTAGCCCTGATTGCGCGCCGCAGGCGGGGTGTAGACCGGCCCGACCCGCGCGAATCCGAACGCCGGATCGCGGGCCCCGGCCATCGAGACGATCTGGCCCTGGCGATCCGTCCAGACCCATTGATTGGCACCGGCGACCTTGTCGGCCACAAAACGCAGGTTCTCGGCGTGGCGGTCCTGCGGACTCAACTCGTTGTGCGGCCCGCCGATGTGAACCTCGTCGCTGAAGGCGTCGAGCCAGGCCGCGAGCAGGTCCAGATCGACCGGCGTCGCCAGGCGCCCGGACCCCGGCACCTGGTCCGGGACGCGCAGTTGGGTGAGCTGAAAGAGTCGACTCGCGATCTCGGTCTCGACCCGCCCACCCCACGCGTCGACGAGCCGTTCACAGAAGGCCGCCGCGGCGCTCGGTGTGCCGTTCGCCCCCCTCGGTCGCTCGCCCCGGGCCATCACCTGCGCGGCGAGCTCGCCGGCAGCCTGCGGCGGCATATCGATCAGATAGGGCGGGTAGTCCGCGGTGCGCATGGCGAGCCCGATCACGGCTCCGTCACCCGAGCGCGCCAGGGCGAACCAATAGGGCGTGGGGAAGTTCCGGCTGGTGACGACCTCGGCAGCCAGAAGGACGGCGAGCTGGGAGGCGATCACCGTGCAGCGCAGCGCCTGCGTTGCCAGGAAGGTGCTGGCCGCCTCCCCAAAGGCCAGCGGATCGTCGTAGAGCTCCAGGGTCTCCATGCCTTCACGGTAGGGGAGGGGGGCGCGGGCTGCGCCCGATTAATGCTCTGCCAAGATCGGCGGTATGCAGCTGCCCTACCGCGAGCACATCGAGGAGGCCACGGGCCGAGTCACTGCTGTCCTGACGCAGGCGGCGGCCCGACCGGGGCTGCTGAACGCGGTGATCGCGGGTGCCCCGGGATGGGATCTCTACGACCTGACCGATCACCTGGGGCAGGTGCACCGCTGGGTCGTCACGGCGATCGTTGACGGGCATGGGCGGGGGAGCAGTCCGCGCGCGCCGCGGGAACCGGCTGCGCTGCTCGGGTGGTTCGAGACCGGAGCGGCGCAATTGCTCGCCGCACTGGCCGCGCCCCCCGAGACACCCGCGTGGAGCTTCAGCCGCCAGCCGGGCCATGACCGGGTCGGCTTCTGGTTGCGCCGCCAGGCGCAGGAGAACCTGGTGCATGCCTGGGACGCCGAAACCGCGGTGGGAGCCGCGTCTGCCCTCGATCCCGAACTCGCCTGGGACGGCGTCGTGGAGGTCGCCGATGTCTTTGTCCCGCGGATGCAGGCTCGAGCGATGCTCACCGCCCTGCCGTATGCCGTCCTGCTGCGGCCCACCGATGTCACCGGGGAGTTGGTCGTGGGTGAGGTGGCGCACGAGGTGGTCGCCGAACTGACCGGCCCGGCCCAGGACCTGCTGCTGCACGTGTGGAAGCGCGTCCCGGACGATGACTTGCAGTGGACGGGTGACGTAGCCGCCGGGCGGGCCGCCCTGGCGCGTTCACTCACGCCCTAGCCGCGGGCCGGACGCGGCCTTGCATAGGGTGATCGCCATGAGTGAGCCGGAGCGGATCAAGGTTGCCGTCATCGGGGCGGCCGGGCGGATGGGTTCCACCGTGTGCCAGGCCGTGATCGATGCGCCGGACACCGAGCTCGTGGGCCGATTCGATGTCGGTGACGACCTGCAGGACCTCGCGGGCGCGGACGTCGTGGTCGAACTCTCGGTCCCGGACGCCTCGCTCGCCAACGTCTTGCACTGTGTCGGGCAGGGAGTCCATGTCGTGGTCGGCACGACCGGCTGGAGCCCGGACAAGCTGGAGGTTCTGCGCTCCGCTGTCGCCGCGCACGGCAGCGTGGGGGTTCTCATCGCCCCCAACTTCGCCATTGGTGCCATCTTGATGATGCGATTCGCGCAGCAGGCGGCCCGCTTCTACGAATCCGCCGAGGTCATCGAGTTGCACCACCCCAACAAGTTCGACGCCCCATCGGGCACAGCCGCCCGCACCGCCGACCTGATCGGCGCCGCCCGCGAGGCCGTCGCCCTGGGGCCGGTACCCGACGCGACCACCCATGACCCGCAGGGCGCCCGTGGGGGGCGCGTGCACGACATACCGGTGCATTCGGTGCGGCTGCGCGGGCTCGTGGCCCACCAGGAGGTGCTCTTCGGCGGCGAGGGGGAGATGCTGACGATCCGGCATGACAGCTTCGAGCGAACCTCCTTCATGCCCGGTGTGCTCGCGGGCGTTCGCCAGGTGGCCAAGCACCCCGGGGTGACCGTCGGGCTCGAGCACTACCTGGGCCTGGACTGATCACCCGAACCGGCCAGCGGCGCGCTCAGGCCCACCCGGCCAGGCGCAGCAGCGCGGCCGTCACGGCCGCGGCGGCCACCACGAGCAGGAAGTTCGCGCCGCGCCACAGCAAGAGCACCGCGACACCGAGGGCCGCCAGGCGGGCATCCAGCGTGAACGTGCCGCCCGCACCACCCACCGTCTGCAAAACGATCAGCCCGGCGAGCAGCGCGGCGGGCAGGAGCGCGGTCATGCGCGCCGTCCGCGGGCCCGCCAGCCAGCGCGCCGGGACGAAGTACCCGGACAGCTTCAGGGCGTATGCCAGTGCGCACGCCCCCAGCACCGTGACCCAGGTGCTCACGGCACCGGGTCCGCTCCGGGGAGGCCGTCCTCGCCCCGCTCGTGCCGTCCGTGGGCCCGCCAGCCCACGATGATGGCGGCCACGGCGGCGAGGATGACCGGAATGCCAGCGGGCACAACGGGAATCGTCACCAGCGCAATGAATGCGGCCACGACGGCCGTGGCGCGCCCATCGCCGGTGCGCAGTCGCGGCCACAGGAGCGCGCAAAAGGCGGCGGCGGCCGCAGCATCCAGACCCCAGGTCTGCGGATCACCGAGCGCATTCCCGGCGAGGGCGCCGATCAGGGTCATGACATTCCAGCCCACGAGAACCGCGACTCCGGTGACCCAAAAGCCCAGGCGTTGCGCCCGGGGCTCGCTCTGGGCGATGCCGACCGCGGTGGACTCATCGATCGTCAGGTGCGCGGCCAGCAACCGCCGCACCCCGGTGACGTGCAGGAGTTGGCCGACTTGCAGCGCATACAGCCCATTGCGGATCCCCAGCAAGGTGGCGGTGGCCGCCGCGGAGATTCCGGATCCACCCGCGGCCAGGATCCCCACGAGCGCGAATTGCGACCCGCCGGTGAACATCAGCAGCGACAGCGCCTGGGTTTGCCAGACGCTCAACCCCGACGCCACGGATAGCGCGCCGAAGCTCACCCCATACAGACCGGTGGCGACGCCCACGGACAGCCCCTGGCGGACGACCTCTGTGCGGCGAGCCTCGGGCAGCGCTGGGTCAGCCGTCATGCCCCGCCTCAGGTGCGCCTTCCGGGGGGAGCGCGGCGCGCAGGCGCACCTCGCGCAGGGTCGCACCGTCTGGCGAAACCACCCGGTCACGATAGGCACCGTCGGGCTCGAGACCGGCGCCGAGCAGGAAGGCGCGGGTGTCCTCGGCGGCCGCGGGCAGCCACACGGTCAGCTCCGTGGCCCCCAGTTCGCGCAGCTCATCGACGCACGCATTGAGCAGTCGCGACCCATGGCCCACTCGGCGGCCGAGCGGGTGGACCGCGAGCAGGGTCAACTCGCCGGTGGCCTGACCGGTGTCGGGGTCCTGGCTGGGCCCGAACGCGCCGAGTCCGACGACCTGGGCTCCAGCCAGCGCCACATAGAGCCGGTGTATGCCGTCCGCCGGCGGCCGGCTCAACGTCTCGCGCCAGGCCCGGGCGAAGGCCTGCGGGTCGAAGGCGGCCGTGACCTGGGGAGGCAGCCGGTCGGCATAGGTGTCGATGAAGACCTGGGCTTGGACGTGCCCGATGGCCGGGGCATCGCTGACGCGCGCCCGGCGCACACTGGCATCGGCTGCCGGCCCAGTTTCGTGGCCCATTGTGTGCTCGTGGTCGTGGTCGTGGTCGTGGTCGTGGTCGGTCTCGTGGTCGTGCTCGTGCTCGTGGTCGTGGCCGTGGCCCGTGTCGTGCTCGTGGTGCGGAGTGTTTCCGGGTGCCATCAGACGCCCGAAAATCTGGGCGCGCGTCGCTCCAGGAAGGCAGCCCGGCCCTCGCGCAGATCTGCGCTTGCCCACGCGGCCGCGAAGGCGCCCTGATAGCTGGCCAGGGTGGGGCCGTCGTGCACCTCGAAACCCTGCTTGCTGCCCGACTGGGTCAGTGGCGCCAACGGCACCGCGGCCGCAGCGAGCTGTTGCGCGAGCGTCAGATCGCCGCGACGCTGGGCGAATCCGAGGCGCCACGCGTCAGAGGCATCGAGGACCGCAGCGGTCAGCGTCATCAGCCGCGCCGCCCCTTCGCCCCAATATCGGGTGAGCCGCTCGATCGTCCAGTGATCGACCATCAGCCCGAGCTTGGCCACCGGGACGGCGAACGCCGCGTCGTCATTGACGACCCGTACGTCGCAGGCCAGCGCCAGCTGCATGCCCAGGCCCATGCACGAGCCGGAGATCGCGGCGACCGTGAGCACCGGGTGCTCGGTCAACCGCATCAGCACGGCGCCCAGGTGCCGGGTGAACGCCACATCCTCCAGCTCGCTCAGGTCGGCGCCCGCGCAGAAGTGGCCACCCGCGCCCGTGAGGACCACGGCCCGCGCGCCCCCCGACACCGCGCGGTTGACCGCCAGATCGAGGTCGTCGAGGAGTTGTTGATTGAGGGCATTGCGGCGTTCGGGCCGATCGATCGTCACGGTGGCGACCAGGTCGTCCCGGGTTGTGGTGATGGGCATCCGCTCAGCCTACAAACGCTCGTAGGTGACGATGGCGTATGCCGGGTGCTCGCGCCGTTCGGTGACGCTCCAGTGTGTGAGGTCGACGGGCGGGAAGTAGGTATCGCCGGGCGGTTCCAGGGGCACGTGGGTGAGGATCATCCGCTGGGCGAAGGGCAACGCCAGCGCGTAGATCTGGGCCCCCCCGGCCACGAAAACCTCTCCCGCCGGACCGGCGAGGCCGAGCGCGTCCTCGAAGCTGTGGGCGCTCTCCACCCCGGGGTGCTGCCACTGCGGATCGCGGGTCACCACGATGGTATGCCGGCCCGGCAGCGCCCGGCCGATGGAGTCGAAGGTCGCCCGACCCATGATGAGGGCGTGGCCCATGGTGGTGGCCTTGAAGTGCGCCAGTTCCCCCGGCAGTCGCCACGGGATGGTGCCGCGATCACCGATGACCCCGTTGCGGGCGAGGGCTGCGATGAGGGTGACGGCCGTCATACCGCGATCGTGGCCTTGATCGGGGGATGGGCCTGGTAGCCGACCAGCTCGATATCGGCCAGGTCGTAGGCGTCGATCGACTCCCGCGCGCCGATGCGCAGCTGCGGCAGCGGATAGGGCGCGCGGGTCAATTGCTCTCGGGCCTGGTCCCGGTGGTTGAGGTAGAGGTGGGCGTCGCCGAGGGTGTGCACGAAGTCGCCGACCTCGAGCCCGGTCTGCTCGGCGATCAGGTGGGTGAGCAGGGCATACGAGGCGATATTGAAGGGAACCCCGAGGAAGATGTCCGCGCTGCGCTGGTAGAGCTGACAGGAGAGTCGGCCGTTGGCCACGTGGAACTGGAACATCGCGTGGCAGGGCGGCAAGGCCATCTGGTCGACGTCGGCCACATTCCAGGCCGACACGATGTGGCGCCGGCTGTTGGGGTTGGTGCGGATGGCATCGATGACCCCGGCGATCTGGTCGACGGAGGTGCCGTCGGGGGTGGGCCAGCTGCGCCACTGGTAGCCGTAGACGGGGCCGAGATCTCCGTTGTCGTCGGCCCACTCGTCCCAGATCGTGATCCCGCGCTCCTGCAGCCATCGGATGTTGGTGTCGCCCCGCAGGAACCACAACAACTCGCCGAAGATCGAGCGCAGATGCAACCTCTTGGTGGTGACCACGGGGAAGCCGGCTCCGAGGTCGAAGCGCATCTGATGCCCGAACACCCCGAGGGTGCCGGTGCCTGTGCGGTCCGGGCGCTCCACGCCCTCGTCGAGCACCCGGCGCATCAGGTCGAGATATTGCCGCATGATCGCAGCCTAATCGCCGCCGCGCTCGCGCCGGTCGTCGCGGGAAAGGCCCGATCAGTGGATAGCCTGACGTCATGACCAGTGCCCCCTTCGGTCGCCTCGTGACCGCCATGGTGACCCCGATGACCCCCGACGGCGAGCTGGACCCGGCCGGCACCCGCCGAGTGGTTGACCACCTGCTCAGCACCGGCCACGACGGCATCGTCGTCAATGGCACCACCGGTGAGGCGCCCACCCTGACGTCCGCGGAATCGATCGAAATGGTCGAGTGGGTGAGCGCGGCCGCCGGTGATCGTGCCACCATCGTCGCCGGGGTGGGCAGCAATGACACGCGGCACGCGGTGGAGATGGCGCGGCTGGCCGCCAACGCGGGCGCCGATGCCTTGCTGGTGATGACGCCCTACTACAACCGGCCGACGCAGGCCGGTGTTCTCGCGCATTGCCGGGCCATCGCCGATGCCACCGACCTGCCCGTCCTGCTTTATGACATTCCCGGCCGCACGGGCATACCGTTCGCGTCCGAGACGCTCATTGCGTTGGCCCAGCACCCGCAGATCCGCGGGGTCAAGGACGCCAAGGGCGACCTCTGGGCCGCCACGCACGTCATGGACCGCACCGATCTGCAGTGGTTCTCCGGTGCCGACGAACTCAACCTGGCCCACTTGGCCCACGGCGCGACCGGGATCGTCAGCGTGGTTGGTCATGTGGCCGGACGCCGCTATGCCCAGATGATCGCCGCGATCGACGCCGGGGACCTGAGCAGCGCCCAGCGCATCCACCGCGAGCTGATCCCGATCCTCGATGCCCTGATGACCACCAGCCAGGGCGCCATCATGGCCAAGGCCGCCTTGGTCGAACTCGGTGTCATCGAGCACGCCACGGTGCGGTTGCCCTATGTCGAGTCCCCGCCCGAGCACCTCGACATCTTGCGTAAGGCGCTCGCCGTCACCGACCTCGCATGATCCATCCGCACCCGGACCTCGGACTCCCGGGGCCGCTGGCTGAGGCGGCGGTGCGCGTGATCCCGCTCGGAGGGTTGGGCGAGATCGGCCGCAACATGATGGTCATCGACCATGCCGGACAGCTGCTCGTGATCGACTGTGGAGTGCTCTTCCCCGACGAGCACCAGCCCGGGATCGACCTGATCCTCCCGGACTTCTCGCCCATCATCGAGCGTCTCGACGACATCCAAGCCGTGGTCCTCACCCACGGGCACGAGGATCACATCGGCGGGGTTCCCTATCTGCTGCGCCACAAGCCCGATCTGCCGCTCGTGGGATCCCAACTCACGCTGGCGCTGGTCGAGGCCAAGCTGAGGGAACACCGGATCACGCCCTATACCCTCGCGGTCACCGAGGGGCAACGCGAGCGCCTCGGGGTCTTCGACTGCGAGTTCGTGGCCGTCAACCACTCGATCCCCGATGCGCTCGCGGTCGCCGTGCGCACCTCGGGGGGCACCCTGCTGCATACCGGCGACTTCAAAATGGACCAGCTGCCGCTCGACGGCCGGCTGACGGACCTGCGTGCCTTCGCTCGCCTCGGCGAGGAGGGGGTCGACCTGTTCATCACCGACTCCACCAATGCCGAGGTGCCTGGCTTCGTGACACCGGAGCGGGACATTGCCTCGGCAATCGACAAGGTCTTCCGGCACGCCGAACGTCGGGTCATCGTCGCCTGCTTCTCCTCGCATGTGCACCGGGTGCAGCAGGTCCTGGACGCCGCGCACAAGTCCGGGCGCAAGGTAGCCATGGTAGGTCGCTCGATGATCCGCAATATGGGCATCGCCGCCGATCTGGGTTATTTGCACGTGCCCGCCGGGACCCTGGTCGATTTCAAACAGCTCGGTGATCTTCCCGACGACAAGATCGTGCTGATCTGCACCGGAAGCCAGGGCGAGCCGATGGCCGCGCTGTCGCGGATGGCCAACCGGGAGCACCCGATCGACGTAGGCCCCGCAGACACGGTCCTGCTCGCGTCCTCCCTGATTCCCGGCAACGAAAACGCCGTCTATCGGGTCATCAATGGCTTGATGCGACTGGGCGCGCACGTGGTGCACAAGGGCAATGCCAAGGTTCATGTGTCTGGGCACGCGGCCGCGGGCGAACTCCTCTATTGCTACAACATCGTGCGGCCACGCAATGTGATGCCGGTTCACGGCGAATGGCGCCACCTGGTGGCCAATGCCGAGCTGGCGATCGCCTCCGGAGTGCCTCGCGACCAGGTGGTCGTGGTCGAGGATGGGGTGGCCGTGGACCTGGTTGCGGGCCGGGTGCGGGTGGCCGGCGCGTTCGACTGCGGCTATGTGTATGTCGACGGGTCCTCGGTCGGTGAGGCCGACGAGGCCCTGCTGAAGGACCGCCGCACCCTGCGCGACGAGGGCTTCATCTCGATCGTCGTGGTCATCGACTCGGTTACCGGCAAGATCCTGGCCGGCCCGACGATCTCCGCGCGCGGCTTCGCTCCGGACGCCGAGATCTTCGAGGAGGTCCGGCCGGCGCTCGAAAAGGCCCTGCTGGACGCGACCGCGGCGGGTGTACGTGACGTCTATGAGCTTCAACAGATCATCCGCCGTCAGGTGGGCAGCTGGGTCGGGCGCAAGATCCGGCGGCGCCCGATGATCCTTCCGACGGTGATCGAAGCCTAAGCCCTGGTGGGGCGCGTGTGGTTCCAGGGATTGATGTGACGATCGCGTAGCCTGGGCACCCTGTCTCTTATACACATCTGACGCTGCCGACGAATAGAGAGGTGTAGAT
>CALLZC010000048.1 GCA_937858995.1 uncultured Nostocoides sp. | reverse complement strand
TTAATGATACGGCGACCACCGAGATCTACCCCTCTCTATTCGTCGGCAGCGTCAGATGTGTATAAGAGACAGCCCAGGAGCCCGGCGATCCACGGGAGGCGGCCGACCAGGCCGAGGCGACCACCATTGTCCTTGGCGTCCGCAACATTCGCGCTCACTTGCTCAGCGGTGAAGGCGAGATCCATGTCGAGCGCCGCCGAACCGTCGGGAAGCACGCGAACCTGCTTCTCGGTCTGGTTGATGATCGAGCCGGTGACCGGGTCGATCCACATCGTCTTGTCGTTGGAGTAGGTGCCTTGCACGCCAGAGGAGATCTCCGCCGGTTCGTCGACGACGCTGATATTGAACTTGTAGGTGTTCAGGCCGTCCAGGCTTTCTTCACCCACGAACACGGCGTCCACCGCTCGATCGAGAATGCTGTCCCAGAACGGATAGGGCTTCTGTTCCACGTCGAAGGGGAACTTGTTGACCAATCCCTCGTGCGGAGAGGCGTTGGCGCCGAGGTACTTCTCCTGGTCCGTGACGGACAGGGCGGTCTTGCGATCCGTGGCGAAGGCGTCCGTGCCGGCATTGATGAGGGCACTATCCGGCCCCTCAGCACTCACGCAATCGGGCGCGGCGCCATCCGCATTCCACATCAGACACGAGAAGGTCTGGAAGACCGCCGTGTCACCGGTGGAAGCATCGCCGTCGGTCACCGTGTGGCTCGTGGCCTTGACCGTTGAACGATCGGAGCCTAAATAGCTGGCCTCCCCGTCGAGGACGGTCAGGCTGTTGACGTCCAGCGGGGTCTTCTTCACCTGCCCGGGAACCCAGAGGAGAACCAACAGCGCAGTGGTCAGCAGAAAGCCGCCAATACCGAGCAGGAGCGGGCCTAGGAACTTCCGCATGGGGCATTTCTCCTCGCGGGGACGGCAGGGGACGGCCGAGTGGATCGGCCGGAGCCGGTGGTCGGCTGATGCTACCAGCGAGTACTGACTTATCCACAACACCGCTGGGCGTGGGCCGAATCACGTTCTCACCACGTCCGCTCGCCTGACGCGCACCGGGTGCCCGCGGGTTAAACCGTATGCTGCGCGCCATGGCAGCCCAGCCCGCGCGCACTTCGCTGAGCGGGCACGATGCCGCCCTCGACGGGTTGCGTGCCCTGGCCGCGGGACTCGTCGTCGCGACCCATGCCGCCTTCCTCACGGGTTCGGTGACCTCGCTCGGTCTGCTCGGGCGGATCCTGGGCCGCGGCGATATCGGGGTTGCGATCTTCTTCGCTCTATCCGGCTATCTGCTCTACCTCGGATTCCTGCGCTGGCCGGGGCAACCGGTCGGCAGCTATTACCTGCGTCGCGCGGCGCGGGTTCTTCCGGCATACCTGCTGACCCTGGCCGTGGTCGTCGCTGCGACGCGCCCCGCCCCCCGGGACGCGCTCCTGCACGCACTGGGCCTGCAGATCTATGCCCCCGGCTCGCACCTTCCAGCCTTCTCCCAATCGTGGTCGATTGCCACGGAGCTGTCGTTCTATGCCGTGCTGCCCGCTGCCGCGTTCGGTGTGCACGCGCTGCGCTCCCGCAACCCGCAGGCGCCGCTGCGACTGTTGGTCGTCGCGCTACCGCTCGCCGTGCTGATCAGCGGGTTGACGCCCGGGGCCGATCTCGAGGTGGACGTTCCCGTCGAACGCTGGCTCCCCGCCCGCAGCGCCTCGTTCTTGGTGGGCATGATCCTCGCCGAGGTCGTCATGGACCCCGGTCACCCCATCTCCGCTCGCGTGCGTCGCTGGCTGAGGGAGCCGACAGCACTCCTGGCCATGGCCGCAACGACCTATCTGCTGGCAACGACCCCGATCGCTGGGCTGCTCACGCTGGGCACCGTCAGCGGCGGGCAGCTCGCCGTGAAGATGGCCCTCTCGTGTGTCATCTCCGCCATCCTCCTCGGGATCGTGGTGCTCGGCCCGGCAACTGCCTACACCCGCGCGCTGAGCTCACCGGTGGCGACCTGGCTGGGACGCATCTCCTATGGCATCTTTCTGTGGCATCTGCCGGTCTTTACGGGGCTGTATGCCGTCACCGGCGTCTCCTACTTCGCCGGCGGGCTGATCCCCTTGCTGGCCATCGGATTGCCCATCACCCTGGCCTTGGCCGCGGCCAGTCACGCGTGGGTCGAGGAGCCGATCATGCGGTGGGCGGCACGCTCGCGCCGTCGCGGCGCACACCTGGCCGCGCGCTAGCGGCGGCAAGGACACCCAATATCGCCGCCAGGCAAAGCAGTCGGGTGCTCGAAGCCACCGGCGCGCTGCCCGGTCCGGTCCCGCTTGCCGCCAGCGCGTGGACGACTCCCGCCACCGAGACCAGCGCGGCGACGATGATGGCGAGGTGCCGGGCGGGGCGGTTGCGGGCGAAGACGGCTACGGCGACTCCGGTGCCCAGCCCGGCCAGGCCGGCCACCAGGAGCCCGGTCAGCGGAATCGCGATCCACCGCATGACGCCAGCCATTCCGTGCGGCACCGGAATCGTCAGTCGACCAGGGCGAGCCGTGCCGTTCAGCTCGCGAATAGGGATGCCTCGGCGACTGCCCGCTCCCGGCCACAGTGCGAGCAGGAGCAACCCCAGCGCGGCGACCCCTCCAGCGGCCAGAGCTGTCCGGTACGCGCGGTCGGGGCCGAACTCGACGAGGATCGGCCCAGCGGCGCCGGCTGGCACTCGGAAGGCCTGGCGGTAGCCGTCGACCGTCTGGAGGGCCAGTTCCTGCTCGCCTACCGTCGCGCGCCACCCGGGATTGGCATTCTGGGTCAGGGCGAGCAGTCGTTCGTATGCCGCCGGCTCGAGTGCCCCGACCAGTCGCCCGCCGGCGTGCTCGCTGACGTCGAGGGGGACGCCGGCGGCCGCTACCGACCCGGCTACCGGCGAGTCCCCCGAGCGAGCCACCAGCCCGGTGGGGACCAGTGCCTGCCACGTTCCGATGGAGATGCTCGTGGTCCCTGCGGGGATCTCGACGTTCTCGCAGGCCTGCCAGAAGGCGGACCCGGTACCGAGCGCCGCGGGCCGCTGGCCGAGCACGGAGGTCTCGATCCGCCGACCTGCGACCCGCAGTTCCGGGCCGTCGCCGCATGCCGCGCCGAAGGTGTCGCCGGCGGCGGGGAGCACGGTCCCGATCGGCTCGATCGCGGTGAACTCCGCCGAGCGCAGGGCCGAGCTTCCCGCGTCGGGAAGGAATTCGATGCCCAAGGTGCGGCTGGTGCGCGGCGACAGGGCGACCAATCCGCCCGGCGTCAGGCGGGCAATCTCGCGATGTCCGTCGCGGGTGATAGCGATCGTCAGCGACGGGTTCTCCGCGAGCCAGTCGAACCGGGTGCTGATGCGCACCCCGGTGCTGCGCTGCGGCTGGCTGAAGGTGATGGTCAGGCTGGGCGCGCGGTCGTCGACGGCGGGGCTCCAGGCGGTGTCCGGGTCACCATCCAGCACGACATCCGGCGCTCCCGAGAGACCGAGGGTGCGCTCGCTCGACGCCACGACGGAGCGCACACCGGGGCGCCGTAGCAGTGGTGACGGGTGCGCGGGGTCGGCCATCAAGGAGCCGCTGAGCGCGTAGGCACCGGCAACCGTGCTGTGCACGGTCCGAAGCAGTGGTCCGGTCTCCTCCGCGGGTCGGTATCCGCCCGTGAGGCATTGATAGCCCACCGTGGTGCGCAGGCAGCCGTCGAAGGCGTCGGGATCGCGTGTGATGAGGACTGCCTCGGTGGGTCCCGGCGTCGTGGGAACGGGTAGCGCGATGACCTCGACCGGGGTGATGTCGGGCAGCTCGATCTCGGCGAGCCCGGTGAGCCGGCTGGCCGGCGTTCCGGCTGCCGTGTCGCGGATGCGGATACGTAGGGAGTCCGCGCTGACCGGCGGGAGGGTGACCCACGATCCACTGGCCGCCACGACGGCCTCGGTGTGGGTTCCTCCGGCCTCGATCGAGACCCGCGTCGGCGCAGCGATCGTGCCGCCAAAAGCGGTCCGTTCCGCGGCGGGAAGGATCCGGATGCGATCGAGGCGGTGCGACCGATCGAAGGTGATCGTCAGGGTGGGATCCGGGTCCCCGAAAGCGAGCCAGGCGGTCGCGGGATCGCCGTCGATCGCGGCATACGGGCGGCGTGCGGGATGCAGTCCGGCGAGGGTCAGCTGGTCGCTCAGGGCTGTGCTGGCGGACACGGCCCGCACCCCGCCGCCATAGCTCACCACCGAGCGCAGAGCCGGGTCGGGCCAGGGGAAATAGTCGGTGCTGGCGGGGGCCTCGGTCGCGGTCAGCGTCCGGGTTATGTCGTGGGAGCGGCTGGCGCCGTAGTAGCGGGTGCGCGCGCGGAAGCTGTCGGTCTCGATGCGGGGGGCGCGCAAACCGGGCGGGGCGTCGCCGTCGAAGATCACTGGTCCGTTGGCGACCTGATATTGGTGCAGCGACGGCAGCGCTTCGCTCGCGCCCGACACCGAGGGTATGGACGTGCTCGGCCACAGACTCGCGCGAGGCGCGGCCACCCCGTCGATGGCGAAGATCTCGACCGGTGCGATGCGCTCCCCGGTCACGGCCTGGCCGGCCCGGCCAAAGCCCGCGACGCGGGTGATTCCGGGCGTGTCGAGCAGGGCGGAGCGGGTCACCACCACGGGGTCACCGCCGGTCAGATTGGTGTCGAGGTCGTTGCGGAGCACGACATACTTCACTCCCGCCGCCAGCAGCGCCGGTCCCACCCCGCGCAACTCTCGGCCGCTCTGGGCCTGGCGCTGGACCTCATCCAGAAACCGGATGGTGCCGGCCGGGGTCAGCGGAATGGCGTCGCGGACGGCATACGGCACGCTCGTCAAGGACCGCAGGGGCTCGTCGATGGTGCGCCCCCAGGTGTATTCACCGAAGCTCGCCGCGGGCAGGATGATCGCCCCGCCGTCCGCCCGGTGCGCAGCGAGCCAAGCGCCGGCCTCCCGCCACTGCACCGGCATATCCGTGAAGGTCCCCCGCGTGGTGACGATCCCGCTCACGGCGGGCGCCGCGGACACGATGACGAGCCCAGCGCCCAATAGGGGGATGGCGCGGGGGTGCCGAAACCGGCCCCTGGCGGCGGCGAGGGCAGCGGCGGCATACCGCAGCGCATTGACGAGGCCGACGGCGAGCGGCAGGCGAACGAGGGGATCCGCCTTGTGGATATTGCGCAGCGGGGCCAGCGGCCCGTCCAAGGCCTCGCGTAGCGTCCCGGCGATGGGGCTCGCCAGCGGCCCGGACTGCGGAAGCACGAGCAGGGCCAGGCCGAGGAAGAGCGTCAAGAGCAGGAACCGGCGCTCACGCACCGGAACAACCAGACCCGCGAGCGAGATCCCAGCGAGGATGCTGCTGGCCAGGACGACGCTGGGCGTGTCCGCCACGGCCCAGCCGGCCGGCCACCACGGGCCGCCCGGGACCAGCAGATGCCCCAGCCAATGTGATGTGCCCTTGAGCGCGTCGAGCAGCCCGATCGGTTTGACCACCGCGCTCGCGTTCTCGATCCAGTTGAGGAAGGGCGGCGAATAACGCCCGAGCAAGATCAGCGGCCCCAACCACCACGCGGTCGCGGCGGCCGCAGCGAGGGCCCACGACCAGGTCAGCGCGGAACGCCACCAGGCGGCGCGCGTGACCAGCCAGCACCCGGCCGGGATGGCCGCCAGCAGCGTCGCGGTGGCATTGACGCCGCCGCACGCAAGAATCGCCACCCCAGACAAGGCGGCGGCCCGGCGGGTCCCCAGTCGCCCCTGGCCGGCCAGGACCAGTGGCAGCAGGATCAGGGGGGCCAGCAGCTGGGTCTGCGCTTCGGGCGAGATGGCCCCCAAGGTCGAGAGCACCCGCGGCGCCAGGGCGTAGGCCAGCGCTGCGACGTGGACCGCTCCCCACCGTCCATACCCCAAGGCCCGCAGCAGGGCCAGGGTCCCCAGGAACCCGACCGTCAGGAGCGCGGACCACCAGAGGCGCTGGACGATCCACACCGGAAGCACCTCGGAGAGCAGCGCATAGAACGGCCCCATCGGGAAGAGGTATCCATAGCCTTGGTTCTGCAGACTGCCCCACGTCACCTGGGGGTCCCACAGGTGGAGGGCGCGCCCCATCAGGGCCCAGGCGTCGACATACAGATCGTTCTTGGTGTCCTCGCCGATCTGCCCGGCAGGCGTCGACCAGGCGACGGTCCACACAACCAGCAGCCCGCTCCAGGTGAGCAGGCGGCTCCTCAGCGGCGACGCAAGAGCATGGTCAGATTCCATGTCGCCACTTCGCGTGCGCCGGGCAGGGCCAGCACGCCGCTGGCCCAGTCCGGGTGGTAGCGGGGGAAGGCCTCGATCAGCCAGGCGTCCGGGTGCGCATTCGCCCACCGCAGGCCCGCGTGCACCGAGGTGGGGAACATATTGACGCCGAACCGGTTCTTTGGTGCCCGGCCGGTCCGGCGCTCATAGCGGCGCGCGGCGTAGTCCCCGCCGAGCCAATGCCACGGCGAGGTCTCGTGCCCGCCCCAGGGTGAGGCCCAGGAGGTATAGGCGAGGAAGATCAGCCCACCCGGTCGGGCGATCCTGATCATCTCGTTGCCGAGACGGCCGGGATCGCGAACGTGCTCGGCGACATTGCTGGAGACCACGACATCCGCGCTGCTGTCGGCCAGGGGCAGCGCCTCGCCTCGCCCGAGTATGCCGACCCCGGCGGGCAACGCGTTGAGCGCGGCCCGGTCGAGGTCCACGGCGAGGTAGCGCGCGCCCGCCGCCTGGAACTCCTCGCAGAATTGCGGCTCCCCCGCACCCACGTCGACGACCAGTCGATCGTGCAACGGTTCATGCGCGCGGAGCAGGGCAACGGTGTCTCGCGCGAGGGAGCCGTAGAAGAGCTCGGGAGCGTCCTGCTCATGCAAGAAGGCGCGGAACATCCGGACCGAACGGGTTACCGTGCGGTATCTTTCCGTTTGCCCACGCTGCACCCGCACATGCTAATGGTCGGTGTGGGTCGCCCAATCCACAGCCAACCGGCTGCCGACCCGCACGCCAGGACACTCGTGAGCCCCCGCTATCGCATTCTCTTCCTCTCGTGGCGGGATTTTGCCCACCCCGAGGCCGGTGGCGCCGAGAAATACCTCACCGAAGTGGCCGAGGGGCTCGTCGCGCGCGGCCACCAGGTGACGATTCGCACGGCGTCCTATCCGGGGGCCATCCCCGACGAGGTGATCCGAGGGGTCGCCTACACCCGGCGCGGTGGGCGCTTCGGAGTCTTCCCACGGGCGCAGCTGTCGCGACTGACCGGTCGCTTGCGCGCCGACGTCGTCGTCGATGTGCAAAATGGCGTCCCTTTCCTGTCCCCCCTGGCTGGTCGGGCCCGAGTCATCAACCTCGTGCACCACGTGCACAAGGAACAGTGGCCAGTGGTGGTCGGTGAGCGCGCGGCCGGGATCGGCTGGTTTCTCGAGTCCAAGGTCGCCCCGCGGATTTATCGGCGCAGTGACTATGTCGCCGTCTCCGAGTCCACGCGCAGCGAGTTGGGCGGCCTGGGCGTGGATGTTGCGCGCACGAGGGTCATTTATAACGGCACGGATGTGGTGGCCGACCTCGACGTGGTGCGCTCCCCCACGCCGCTGATCACGGTCCTGGGACGCCTCGTCCCGCACAAACAGGTTGGCATCGCGATTGACGCGGTCGCCGCCTTGGTGCCCGAGTTCCCCGACCTCCACCTCAAGGTCGTCGGCTCGGGCTACTGGGGACCGACCCTGCAGGAGTATGCGCACGAGCGCGGGGTGGCCGACCGCGTTACCTTCACCGGACATGTCTCGGAAGCGGAGAAGCACCGGATTCTGGCCGAGTCGTGGGTGCTGGCCTTTCCCTCGCTGAAGGAGGGGTGGGGACTGGTCGTGGTGGAGGCCGGTGTCCACGGCACTCCGAGCGTCGCTTTCCGCAATGCCGGCGGCCTGCGCGAGTCGATCCAGGACGGGGAGACAGGCCTGCTGGCGGAGGATGGGGTCGAACCGTTCACCGAGGCCTTGCGTACCGTGCTCGGGGATGACGCGCTGCGCGCCCGGATGGCGCTGGCGGCCCAGGAGTGGGTCACCCGATTCCGCTGGTCTCAGACTGTCGACGCCTGGGAGGATCTTCTCGTGGGTCCCGCGGCCGAACCACCCGGCGAATAGGCGCGGCGGGGCGGGGCGTTCGTGACGACCGCGACCCGAGGGCCGCGGCGGGCCTACGGGGCGTCGTAGACGGCCAGGCTCTCGGGGGCTTTCGTGGGTGCGGGTGTGATCGCGCCAACGCCGCCCCAGATGCCGAACAGGGCAAGGACCACGCCCGTAACGAAGGCCGCCAGGCCGCGCTTGCCAGAAGTCATGTACCGGAGGGTAGCAAAGAGCCAGGCCTTGCTACGAACCACGAGCCACCCGCCGCGCCCGACGATGAGTGACGTCGAACACCACGACCGTCAGCCACGTGGCCACCGTTATGGCCCAGCCCGTGCGAATCACCCCGGGACTAGGCCCGGAGGCCGCGCGCGCCGTCGGCCCCAGGTCGTATGCCGTCGCGCTCGGCCCAGCGGCCAGCACCCGGGTCCCCGCCAGGTCGGGATCGGCATCCAGGGTTGTGCTCCCGGGCGTCGCATCCGCCTCCACCAGCACATAACGCACGCCGACCGCACGCAGAGCGGCGACCGGGCGGGCGCCGGCGGCGATGGCGGCGCTCACTCGGGCCGCCACCGGGTCTTCGCCGGGGACCCATCCCGTGCGCGTCGGCAGGGCATCGTTTTGCAGCACCTGTTGGTCGACGGCACGCGGCGCAATCGATAGGGCAGTGCGCGCGCCGTTCCAGGGATACCGCCGGTATTGGTTCCACGGCAGCACCCCGACCAGGCCCGGCTCCGCCGAACTCAGAGCTGCGGCCGTCGCGCGATAGTCGACGGGGACGGGCACCGCCTGAACGCGTGCGGAGAGACCCCACACCGCACTGGGGAGGAGCATCGCGGGCAGGAGCAGCAGCCCTCCCTGGGCCACGGGAGCCACCGGGTGCCAAGCACCGTCGACGCGCAACCTCCCCAGCCGATCGACGAGGAAGCCCAAGCCGAGCGCCAGCAGCACCTGCCACGACGCGACAAACTTGTGACTGTCACGTAGCAGCCCCCCACCAGGAAGCGTCGACAGCAAGCCAGACCAGCGATCGGCCACGCCGGGCACCACGCTCGCTCCCGCCACGAGCAGGCCCACGACCGCGGCGGCCGCCAGCGGACGCGCGGCCGGTCGGGAGCGCGCGGCACCGATAGCGCTGGCGGCGCCCAGGACGGCAAGCAGGGTGGCACCGAGCGCCGGGATGACCAGGTCGCGTGCGGCCGGGTGGCTCGCGCTGTTCCACATCCCTCCGCCGCTGACCAGCGACAGCAGGACCCCAAAGGGGGTATCGGATCGCGGAGCGAAGACCGTTGCGGCCACGGCAACGTCCCGCGCCGCACGCAGGGCCGGCAATGCCCAGACCGCCGAGGCAGCTGCGCCGACGAACACCACGCCAGCAAGCAGCGCGGCGGCGGTGCGCGTGCGCATGAGCGTCCATAGCAGTGCCGGAACCAGCGCCGCGAGCACGATGATCACCGTGTTGGCGCCGCCCAGACTGGCGACGCCGACCCAGGTCAGCACCGTCGGCCACCGGCGGTTGTCCTCGTGCCAACGCACGAGCGCCCGCAAGGCGAACCCGACCAGGCCATAGCCGAGCAGGATCGTCCACTGCCCAATGGCCAGGCGCTCCACGACATACGGGTTCCACACACCGCATACCCCGGCCGTCGCCACCGCAACGGCCGAGGCTCCCGGCGCGAGCGCGCGCAGCAGATACATGGGCCCGGCAGCACACAGGGCCAGGACGACGACGAGCGTCACCTTTTGCGCGAGGCCGGCACCGAGAAGCAGGCCGAGACTCACCCCCACGGCGTCGCTGGGCACCGCGCGCGGGGCGACCATGCCGACCCCGGTGACAAAGGGCGTGAAGCGCGGATCCGGTGACCACCCCAGGTCGTAGGCCAGTACCAGCCCAGGTCCCAGTGCCGGGCCGAGCAGCACGATGGCCAGAGCCAGCGCTAACGCCGCCGGCCACGACGTCCTGGCTACCCGTGCTACCTGTCTCATCGGTTGCCGAGGCTACCCGGCAACGCCCGCCCGGCGGGTGGCCCGGTTCTCGGCGAATGCGCCCGCGGCATAGGCAGCCGCCTCGCACGCGCGCAGCCCCACCAGGGCCGTGGCGTGCACAGGATCCCCGGCGAGGATGGGCAACCCGCGGACCATGGCCCGCATCGTGGCAACGCCCTGCTGGGAAATGGCTCCCGGCTGGGCTCGGTTGTAGGCGGGCAGCGACTTGCCGTAGTAGTAGCGCTTGCGCATGATGTCCGGGAAGGTGAGGCGACCTTCGTCGTGCAGGATGTAGGTGTCGATATGCCCCATCGGCACACCCTGCGCCAGCAGCCGCATGCGCAGGTCTGCGTCCTCCTGACCGGCCACATCGGCCACGAAGCCACCATGGGTCACGAACCATTCGCGCTTGATCAGGCGAGGAGCCTCGATGAGCTCCACCCCGACGTAGCACTTGCGCTCCAGGCTGCGGCAGGCGGTCCAGAAACCGTCGCCCACCGTGACCTCGGGGATGAAGACACCGGTCAGATCGCCCGCCACGGCGCAGGTCATGGCGTCCTCGAGGACGTGCGGGGTCAAGACCATGTCGGCGTCGATCCACAGCACGTACTCCCCGCTGGAGCGCTCGATCGCGAGATTGCGCTGAGCACTGCGCTCGGGGCCGGCCTGCACGGCCACGTCCGCATACCGCTGGGCGATGTCGAACGTGGCGTCGGTGGAGAAGTTGTCGACCACGATGAGCTCGACATTGCCCCAGCTCTGGGCCGCGATCGAGCGCAGGCAGCGCTCCATCGTGCGTTCGACATTCTTCGTGGGGACGATCACGGAGACCTTGGGCAGGTCGGAAGTGGCGGTGTCGGTCACGAAGGGTCCTAGCGGTGGGTGAGCCCGCCCGACGGGCATCATTACCCGCGAGTATGCCATCTCACCTAGAATCGCCGCGCTTCCCACGAAGGGCCTGAGTATGACGCCGAACGCGCGCTGGCGCTTGCCGCACCGGCCGGGTCTGGATGGCGTCCGCGCGCTGGCCGTCCTGGGTGTGCTGCTCTACCACGGCGGGGTGGACTGGCTGCCGGGTGGCTTCCTCGGCGTCGATGTCTTCTTCGTCCTGTCGGGCTTCCTCATCACCTCCCTGCTCCTGCGCGAGCATGAGGTGACCGGGCGCGTGAACCTGCCCGACTTCTGGTTTCGGCGGGCCTGTCGGCTGCTTCCGGCGCTCGTCCCAGTCGTGATCTTCGTGGCCGGGTATGCCGTGACCCTCGCCCCCGATGTGGTTCGGGACCGGCTGCGTGGCGATCTCTTCGCCACCGTGGGGTATGTCGCCAATTGGCGATTCGTCATCGCCGACACGTCCTACTTCGAGCAATATGCCGCCCCCACGCCCTTGCTGCACGCCTGGAGCCTGGCGATCGAGGAGCAGTTCTATCTGCTGTGGCCACTGGTCCTGCTGCTCCTGCTACGACGCGGTGGCGGCGCGCGCGGCACCCGCCGACTCACCTCGCTGATCGCCGGCGGCGCGCTCGCCTCGGCACTGACCATGGCGCTGATCTATCGACCGGGCTTCGACCCCAGCCGCGTCTACTACGGAACCGACACCCGCGCCCAGGCGCTCCTGGTCGGGGCGGCGGGCGCAGTCATCGCGGTCCGCGGTGGCCTGTGGGCTGCCGAGCCGGAGCACCGGATGGCCAGGTGGTCGGCCACGATGGGACTGACCGGGCTCGTTGGCTTGGCCGTGCTCGGGGTCGCGGCCCGCGACTCGGCGCCCTGGCTGTATCGAGGAGGATTCGTCCTCGGCGCCCTCGCCGCCCTCGCCCTGGTGGCGGGCACCGTCGGTGCGGGGTCAGCGCTCTCGCGCATTCTCGCAGGGGCACCATTACGGATCGTCGGGGTGGCGTCATACGGCATCTACCTCTGGCACTGGCCGGTGTATGTCGTGCTCACCCCAGATCGCACCGACCTGTCAGGCCCGGCCCTGCTGATGCTGCGCCTGGGGATCACGGCACTCCTGGCCAGTGTCTCCTACGTCCTGGTGGAGGCACCTATCCGACGCTGGCAGCCGTCGACCCCGGGCGCGCCCTGGACCAGGGTGGTGCGGCAGCGGGCGCTCGTCGCGGGACTGGCTCTCGGCGGACTCATCGTCGTGGCAACCAGCGACGGCTTGCGCCCGCTGCCGGCCGGCCCCGAGGTCCGTGCCGCCCCCGCTACTCCATTGCCCGCCACCGCGTCGCAACCCAGACCCAGTCCCGGGACCACACCCCCGAACGCGACCACACCCCTGAAGGTCTTTCTGCTCGGCGACTCGGTGGCCTACGGACTGCACACCGATGCGCCCCCCGAGCCGGGTCTGAACATCACCGCATCAGGGGTCACCCTCTTGGGCTGCAACCAGTTCCCGGGCAACATCGCCATGGGGGACCACGTGGTGCCACTCCAGGCCAACTGCAGCGATTGGCCGCGCCAATGGATGGAATCCCTGGCGGCGGTCAGGCCAGACGTTGCGGTGATGATGCCCGGCAATGGGGAGCTCTTCGACCACATTCACGACGGCCGCCGCGTGGGGTTCCAGACCCCCGAATACGAACAGCACCTCACGCAGTGGCTCACCCGAACCACCGAAGCACTGGCCGTCACCGGCGCCCGGGTGGCGGTGACCGACCTGCCCTGTTACGCCAAGGCCGACACCGGATTCGACCAGACGGCCAGCGTCATCAATGACCGCGCGCGCCAGGAGTGGCTCAACGGTGTCATCGCCAAATTCGTCGCTCAGCACCCCGAGGTGACACGCCTAGAACTGCGGAGCATCGTCTGCCCCACAGGGCACTACCAGGAAGTCGTCGGTGGCGTCCGCATCTACAAGGACGGCGTTCATTGGACCCCGGAAGGGGCCCGGTTCGTGTGGTCCTGGTTGGCCGGTCAGGCGCGCGCGATCAGCGGCTGAAGCAGATCAGCCCGGTCGGTGCCCGGCTCGGGGCGCGGTGGGATCGATGGCGGCGTGGCGCCAGGACAAGGTGCCGAGGAAGGCCAGCCAGAGGGCCGTTCCGGCCAGTTGATGGGCCCAGAGATTGCCCGCGACGTGCACGGCAAGCCCCTTTGCGGGGTCGCTCGGCCCCACGTACCAGGCCAGGGGCACCGAGATCGCGGCGGTCACCGCAGCCACCAAGAGCATCTGAGCCGGCCAGCGCGGGCGCAGGAGGGTGGCCGCGAGTAGACCCGCGGTGACCAGCCCCGGGATGGGGCCGACGGTCAGGGCGACCAGGATGGCCACCAGCGCGGCGAGCGCGAGGCGAGCCGGCGTGGGGGTTGCCACGGCCGGCATCACCGGGGGCCCCACTGACGGCACCGCAGACATCCCCTGGGATGGCTGCGCCACCACGCCCTGAGCTGGCCGCTCGACCACACCGTCCGCCGGCTGCGCGACGGTGGGCGCGGAGGCAGCGACCGCCTCGGGGCGCCTCCAGAGTCGGCGCAGCGGGCGTCCCCGCCATAGCCCAAGAGAGAGCAACACGGCCAGAGCGCTGACCAACCACCCCAGGCGGGAGGGAGTCGCCCCGGCATACGCGGCCTCCACAGTGTCGCCCGCACGGGCGTTGACCCGCCACGCCGCGGCATAGGCGTCGGCGACCGTCGGTGCACCCAGTGGACTCCCGTTGTGCGTCGCTGCCCAGCGCGGATCGAAGCCCTGGCCCGAGCTGAAATAGCACGGCGCGCAGTCCGCAGTCAGGGTCACCTTGACCCGGTGCGGGCTGGACTGATCGACGCGATACTCAGGGTTCACGGCAGCCGACTGGGACCCGGATCCGCGGCTGCGCAGTCGCAGATCGTCCACGGCGAACTCCGGCAGGGACCGGATCCGGTGGACACCTGCGGCCAGGGCCACTTGGGTGCCCTCGCAGGCGGTGAAAGGCACCGGCTGACCACCGAGCAGGTCGGCGCGTTCGCCCTGGAGCCGGACCCGCAAGGGCGCACCGTCGATCGTTGCGACGGACACGCAGGTCGCCGCCGCAAGTGAGGCGTCGGCCGGGTTGGGGTGCGGCAGACCGAGGTCCAAGATCCGGGTTGGCCCAACTCCCGATCGACCGGTGATCAGGACGCGCACCCGGCTGGCACGGGTTGCCTGGGGTAGGCGAATGGTGGTCACCCCGGGCTGCAATTGGGTGGGGAAGGGCTCAGCATCGTTGATCGAGATCAAGGCCGAGGTCGCCAGGCCGCCTTCGGCGTTCTGAGTGAGCCGGAATTCGCGCAGATCCCGCGCCGGGAAGTCCACCGCGATCGACTCCCCCACCACGGGTTCCGCCGGGATCCACCCGGTCCCCAGATCGGGGGCGGCCTCGGAGCCATCGACGGCGGCGGCCGCGCGCAGGGCGGGATTGCCGAAGGCTCGCGAGGTGGAGGTGGCGCGAATCTGCGGATCGGCACCGATCAGATCGTCGATGTGTTGATCAGTCGCGCCGTGCGCGATCCGCACAGTCCCCGAGACGACGAAGCGGCGGGCGTCGGGCAGGGTGACATCACGTTCCAGGCGCGGCTCCTCGGCATTCTCACCGAAGCGATCGCCGCTGCGCCGATGCAGGAGCACCGAGAGATCGTTGGCACCGAGGTCGCTGCCGGTCAGCCGTCGTGACAACCCAATGGGCGTGCGCGCAACCTTGGTCAGCTCCACCCCGGGAATCGACACCTCCGAGATCCCGACCCAGCCATCCCCCACCCCGCTCGTCGCGACTGGCTCGATCCGAATGCGGCTCACGCGCCGGTTCCCCAGATCCAGTGCGGCCGGGAAGGTCACCCACTCGCTCAAGTCGGCGAGGGTGCTGACCTGCCCGTCCGGACCGTCTGCGGTCACCCGAACCTGCGTCAGCCGAATGCCGCCGGAGTTGATGCTCCGCACCTGCATCGGGCCGATCCGCACCGGTTCCTCGAACGAAATGGTCAGGGCGTTGCCGGCAGCGGTGCGGAAATTGCCGAACAGCCATGCCGTGCTCGGATCCCCGTCGAGCGCGAGACTGGCATCCCCGATGGGGAAGGGCCCGAAGAGCTGCCCGGGACCGGAGGCAGCGACCCGCACATTGCCGTCCGCCACCGCCACCGTCTGATCGTCGGGCCCATAGAGGGCGCGCAGACCGGGCAGATTCTCCTGAGCGCCCACGAGGGGGCCGGTGAGTGATGGCTCGGTGCTCCAGACCCGCCGGGCATTGGAGTCGGTGAGGACCAGGTGCGCTCCGTCGCCGACCGCGGCGGCCAGCTGATCGTCGTCCAGTGCTCCGGCAAGCAAGACCGTTCCCCCCATTGGGTCCAGCCCGGCCGAAACGACGTCCGGTAGGGCGGCACCACTGCCATCGAGGAGCAGCGGTGTCACCGCGGGGACGAGCGCTCGCACCCCGGCCGAACCGGGGCCGGCGGGTCCGGCGACTTGGACGGTCACAGCCGCTCCCCCGGCGGCCGTCCCAAAGGTGCGCGCCGCGCCCAGTCCGGGGTCGTCACGCAGCGCCGCACGGGCATACTCCGGTGCCGACGGGGTAAGCGCGGTGTCGTAGCGCCCCACGACCACCCCCACTCCCACGAGGCGGGCCATGGCAGACATGGCGCCCAGGGGCAGCACGCCCAGTTGTAGGCGCCGGTCGGTCTCGGCTAGGAGCTCCGCGGCCTCGGGCGAACTCGAGAAGGTCGTCGAGCGGAAGACATTGGGGCGCTCGAAGAGGCTATTGCCGAGTTCGTCCGGCCCCCCATAGCCCCACGTGTAGTCGGCGAGCTTTATCCCCGGCGTTATCAAGACCCGTCCCGGCGCCTGGGTCGCGCCGAGGTCATTGACGTGCCCGGCCGCGCTCGCCCAGTAGTCCGGCACGTCGAGGCGAACCGGGAACAGCCCACCCGTCCACGCTGGGGCGGTGGACGCCACGACGAGGGACCCCGCGGCGGCTATCGCCGCGGCTGCCCGGGCCCGCTGGCGCAGGTGCGGGACCAGGACGGAGACTGCCAGACCGATCAGAATCGCCAGGCCGATCTCGAGCACCGCTCCGGCCTTGTTCAAAGTCCGAAAGGCTGTGGCCCCAGGCGCTGCATCCAGCACGCCCACAACGAGATCCCCCCACGCGGAACGGGACTCGAACGGGAACGGGGCAGCCATGAGCAAGGCGCCGGTGAGCGCCGCCGAGGTGCCGAAGACTCGGGCCGGGGAGCGGCTGAGCAGCGGACCCAGGAGGGCCACAACCGGGACCACGAAGGTCAACACGACGATGACGGGGGCGCTCAGATAGGCCAGCTGCCCTGGTGTGAAGGGGCCTTGGGCACCAGACCCATAGAGGGTCCACATCCCCAGCCCGCGAAACACCTCGGCGAAGGACGCCGCAATATTGATGGCGGCGAGGCTCTCGGTGTTGGCAGTCACCGTTGCGCCGCGCGAGAGCGCGAAGACCGCGGGGAGAAGCCAATACAGCGAAAGCGCCGTGTACAGGACGGCCGTCTGCGCCAGAACGATCACGAATCGGGGCAGCCGATCGCGCGCCGTGACCACGAGGTGGATGGCCACGGGAACCACGACGACCAGTTGGAGGATGGCCACCACCCCGGCATTGATCCCGCTCGCGCACATAAGTGCCAGGGCCGCGGCCGCGCTCCACCGCCACCCGGAGCCACGCACCGCCCGGAGCCAGGCAACCACCACCAGGGGCAGGACGGCATACGGCAGCAGGGTGGGGGTGGTGCCGCCGCCGACGATGACGTAGGGGTTCGCTCCATAGGCGACCGCCGCCGCGATCCGACCCGCGGCGGTGGCGGCCGGGGTGCCGACCGTCAGCTCCGCGTAGAGCTTGCGGGCGCCCCAACCGGCCAGGATCAGCAGGGCGGCTCGCCAGAGCTTCTGCGCCGCCCAGGCCGGTACCCCCACGGATTCCACGACCGCCATGACGAACGCGATCGGCGACAACCCAACGCTGAAGCTCGGTGACCCCAACTCCGGAGCGTCGAGCCAGGCGCCGGCGAAGTCGCGAGCGCTGCGCCAGGGAGCCAGGAAGATCTCGGGCTTGGTATCCGGCGTCAGGACCCCCCAACCATTGGCGAAGACCACCACGGCCACCGTCACGGCGAGTAGCCCGAGGACGATACGTTCGCGATCAGGTGCTCGGCCCCGCCACGAGGTCACGGGCTCTCGCAGTCCTCATGCCGCCGTCCGGCCACCGGTGTGGGCCACGGGCCGGTCGGGGCGGTTGCGACATAGACCAGTCCCGAGGCGAAGGCCACCCGCTTGGCCATGAGCCGGTCGAAGCGATCGACCGGTTTGGGGAAGAACGCGGGCACGCCGAGCCGATGGGTGATCTCGAAGCCGTACCGCTGCATGATCTCGGCGAGCGCGCGGTGCGTGAACACCTTGAGGTGACCCTGCACCTGATTGCCCTGCCCCAGGATCCGATGCCGACGTCCCAAGGCGATCTCGCTCGAGGTCTCCGTGCCCAGCGGTTGGACGCCGAAGGGGACGAGCACCCGGTTCGCCCAGGAGACGAGATTCGGGGTGGAGATGATCACCGTGCCACCGGGTGTCACGACCCGCCGGATCTCGCGCAGGAAGTCATCCGGGTTGGGGACGTGTTCGATGATCTCCCCCGCAATGACCAGCTCGTAGCTCGCATCCGCGATGGGGAAAGGCTGCGTCACATCGGCGCGAATGTAGTCGAATCGCGGGTCGCTGACATCGTCGTAGACGTCCAGGCCAGCCAATCCGCTCAACCCTCGCTGGGCAAGGTGGCCGAGCAGGAAGCCGCGCCCGCAACCGATGTCGAGCGTGCTCGAGGGCTTGCGTTGTGTGGTCAGCTCGATGATCTTGGCAAGGCGCGGATCGACCCTCGAGATGTAGGTGACGTTGTCACGGTAATAGTCCTCGAAGGTCACGGCATGGAATGGTAGCCGCCCGGCCCGAGGCTGAAGACCGACAACCAGGGTGCGCCCCGTCACCCGCCCAGTTGGCCCGCCGCGGCCAGCAGTCGGGTGATAATCGACGCCACACGTCCCGCCAGGTGGAGCTGATCAATGTCGCAAGGCTCGTCCGTCGGGAGTTCGCGGGGGCAATTGGCCCGCTCGGGCGCCGCTCTCGCCGGGGCAACCTTTGCCTCCGGACTCCTCGGCTACGCCTACATCGTCATCCTCACCCGGGCTCTGGGGCCAGAGCAGTATGGCGTCCTGGGGGCCCTGTTGGGCCTGTCGGTGATCTTCACCGTTACCTTCACTGCCATCCAGCTCGACGCCACCCGCGTGGTTGCGTTGGCACCCCAGGCCCCACGGGGCTGGTTGCATCGCCGGGCCGCAGCCATCTCGGTCGGCACCGGCCTGATCATCCTGCTCGCCTCCCCCGTCATCGTCTCGGTGCTCCGCCTGCCGTCCTACGTCCCGGCGCTCGCCCTAGCGGCGATGATGCTGCCGCAGACCTATCTGGGCGTACAGCTGGGGATCCTGCTGGGCCTGGGGCGCTCGGTGGCATTCGGGGTCCTGCTGGTCATCTCCGGGCTCAGCCGGGTCGTCGCCGCCGTCGTGACCGCCGCGCTGGGCGGCGGGCCGACCTTCGTCCTGACCGTCTCGACCCTCACCGCGATCGCCGTCCTCGGGCTCGGGGGGCTACTCCTACGCAGCTCTGCGGTTGACGCGCAAACCGGGACGAGCAGCCCCGGCGAACGCGGCTGGTCGGGCATGCTGCGCGCGACGACGGGCGCCGGCGCCCTGCTCGTCCTCCTGAATGCCGATCTTCTCGCCGCGCGCGCCATCCTGCCCGACCGGGAGTCCGGCTGGTATGCCTTCCTGACGGTCTTCGGGCGGGTCACCTTCTGGGGCACCAACTTCATCGCCCTGTGGGTCTTCCCGCACGAGGCGGCGCGCGGCTCCGCCGCCAAGGCGCGCTCCTACGCGCTGGCCGCCGTGGCCATCCTGGGTGTGGCGGCGTGCGTCATCGCCGCCCTCTTTGCAGTCCCCATCACCCGGGCCCTCGCCGGCGAGGAGTATGTCGCGGCGGCGCACTTTGCCCCGCTCTTCGCGGTGGCGGGAAGCCTGGTTGCGGTGATCCAGTTGGCCACCTATGTCGACGTCGCCCGGGCCCAGCACCTGCTGAGCGTGATTGCCTGGGGGGGTTCGGCCGTGATGGCCCTCATCATCTGGTTCGCGGCCCCGCGAACCATCGCCGGGGCGATCTGGAGCGCGGTCCTGGTCCTGGCCGTCGTCGCCGCGGCCGGCCTGGTCAGCATGCGAACGCCCCGGGAAACTGCCCCTAGCCGAGTTGACGCGGCTCGATCCGCTCCTCGGTGACCGTTCCATCGTCGCCCTTGGTGACCACGTAGGCGGCCGCCGCACCGCCGCGTTCGCTCACCGCTTCGACGAGTTGGCTCCCGTGATAGACCAGCCCGACCCCGTCGTCCTGTCTCTTATACACATCTGACGCTGCCGACGAATAGAGAGGTGTAGATCTCGGTGGTCGCCGTATCATT
>CALLZC010000047.1 GCA_937858995.1 uncultured Nostocoides sp. | reverse complement strand
GGGCTCGGAGATGTGTATAAGAGACAGCGGCGGGCCTGATCGGCCTCGTCCTGGGATGGGTGATCGGGCGCCGGTCCGCCGGCTGAGTCGAGGTCAGCCGGACCCGCCGAGGTCCACCTCATACGCCTCGTACACCAGGTCCGAACCGCGCTGCCGATGCCGGGCGACCCGGGCCAGCAACTGGCCGACATCGGCGCGATGCCGGATCGGGTCCACGCACGCCTGGCCGGCGTCGCGCGCATCCAGCAGCCGAGCGACCTCGTCGCGGAAGTAGGCGTGATCCGCCAATTGCGTTTCGACGGCCGAAGCGAGCCGGGGCGCCCGCGCGCGCAGGTCGACATACAGCCCGCCGGTTTCGGTGAGTTCGACGTGATCGCGCAGATCGTGCGCCAACTCGGTCAGGGCCGCGCGGACCCGGCGCCGCCACAACTCGCCCAGCCCGGCGGGCAAGGCCAAGGCGTCATCCAGGGCATGCATGGCATCACCCAACTCGGCGCGGTGAGCGCGCAAGCGCTCGAGATAGGCCTCGAATTCCGTGTCCATCTCGCCCCTTCGGTTGCCTGCTCCTACCATCCTCCTTCCGCCGCCCCTTGGCGAGCCCCGCAGGCCAAACGGCCAGCTAGGCCGGCCTCTGACCGGCTATGGTTGCGACTTCAAGCACCGTCGATCAGCGCGGTGTCCACCCGGCGCGAGGAGCCTGCTGTGCGTATCGGCATCATCATCGGATCCATCCGCGAGGGCCGTCGGGGCGCGGCCCTGGCCGACTGGGTTTTGGCGCAGGCGTCGGCACGCGCCGACGCCGACTATGTGCTGATTGATCTCAAGGAGTTCGACGTTCCGCTTCTGACGAGCGCGACCGTTCCCGGAGCCGCCCGCAAGCAGTATGACGATGCGCGGGTGCAGGCGTGGAGCGCCGCCATCGACGCGTGCGATGCGTTCATTTTCGTGACCCCGGAGTACAACCACAGCGTTCCCGGAGCCTTGAAGAACGCCTTCGATTCGCTGGGCAATGAGTGGGCCGACAAGCCGGTCGCGTTCGTCTCCTATGGCGCGGACAATGGCGTCCGGGCGGTGGAGCACTGGCGCCAGATCGTTGCCAATTTCAGGATGTTCGGGGTGCGCCAGCAACTCTCCGTCTCGGCCTTCCTCGAATTCGGTGACTCCGGTTTCGAGCCGAATGAGCGCCGCGCGGGCGAACTGGCGACGGTGCTCGACCAGCTGGTCGCGGTCACGGCCAAACTCACCGCCTAGGCCCCGGACGCCTCGGCCCGGGGGTGCGGCATACGCTGAGATGGTGAGCGCGCCACCGATCCGCAGGGAACCCGGGACCGCGACCCGCGGGCACCGCCGCGGCCCGGGCTGGGTGCCCAATCAACACGGTGCCTGGGCGATGCTCGCGGCCCCGCTGCTCGTCGGGATCCTGGCCGGGCAGCCACGGTGGGTGCACGTGCCCTTGACCGCATTCTGGTTCGCCGGCTACTTCGCCTTCTTCGCCACGGGATTGTGGTTGAAGTCCCGGCGCAAGCCGCGCTATCTCCCGCCGGTCCGGGCGTATGCCGTGCTGGCCGCTGCGCTCGGTCTGCTCACCGCGGCCGCCCACCCCGGCCTGGTGCGTTGGGCACCGCTCTTCGCGCTGCCCCTGGGCCTTGGACTGCTCGCGTCCGCGACGCGTACCGAACGCTCGCTGGTCAGCGGGCTGAGCACCGCAATCGGCTCGTGCCTGATGACCGTGGTCGCCTACGACGCGGGCGGCGGCACCGACTGGAGTGGGATCTGGATCGTTGCCGGGGTCCTGGCGGCCTATTTCGGCGGCACGGTGGTTTATGTGAAAACCATGATCCGGGAACGGGATTCGCGCGGGCACTATGTCCTCTCGGTGATCTGGCATGCGCTGGCGACGCTGGCCATGGTCGCGGTGAGTATGCCGCTCGCTGCCCTGTTCGCATTGCTCACCGCCCGCGCCGCCCTGCTGCCGCACCGCGCGCTGACTCCCAAGGCCGTCGGCCTGGTCGAGGTGGGTGCCACCGTCGCGGTGGCGCTCGCAGCCCTGGCTGCCCCGGTGCTCGGCTGACCCCGCCTGCGGTGCTCCGCCGAGCCCAGCCACCCGCCGGGTGGCTGGCGCTGCCATTGCGGCGGCCCGCGGCATACGATGCGGGCCATGGTCGATGTCGCCACGCAACCGTCACTCTTGCCCATCCTCGACGCCGCCCGGATCCGGGAGTTGGACAAGCGGCACGTCTTGCACTCGTGGTCAGCGCAAAACGCCATCGACCCGGTTCCGATCATGGCGGCCAGCGGGGTTCGGTTCACCGATGACACCGGCACCACCTATATCGACTTCACCAGCCAGTTGGTCAACGTCAATATCGGTTACCAGCACCCGCGGCTCGTGGCGGCCATCGCGGAGCAGGCCGGGCGGCTGACCACCATCTCGCCGGCCATGGCCAATGACATGCGCAGCGAAGCCGCCCGGGCCATCGCCGAGATCGCCCCCGACGGCATGAACATGGTCTTCTTCACCAATGGCGGGGCCGAGGCCAATGAGAATGCCATCCGGATGGCGCGGCTGCATACGGGCCGGCACAAGGTGCTCGCGGCCTACCGCAGCTATCACGGGGCGACCCACGGCGCGATCACGCTCACTGGAGACCCGCGACGCTTCGGCTCCGAACCGGGGATCCCGGGAGTCGTGCACTTCTTTGGCCCCTACCTCTACCGGTCCCCCTTCCACGCCAGCACCGAGCACCAGGAGGGTGAGCGCGCCCTGGCCCACCTGCGTGAAGTCCTCCAGGTCGAGGGCCCGCACACCATCGCGGCGATCATCCTCGAGACCATCGTGGGGACCAACGGCATCCTGGTGCCGCCGGATGGCTATCTGCAGGGCGTGCGCGATCTGTGCGACGAGTTCGGGATCATGCTCATCGCCGATGAGGTCATGGCGGGCTTCGCGCGGGCCGGGGAGTGGTTTGCGATCAACCATTGGGGCGTTGTTCCCGACCTGATCACCTTCGCCAAGGGGGTCAACTCCGGCTATGTCCCCCTCGGGGGAGTCGTCCTGTCCGATGCCATTGCCGGCTCCTTCATGGACACCCCCTATCCCGGGGGCCTGACCTATTCGGGGCACCCATTGGCGACGGCCTCCGCCGTCGCGTCGATCGCCATCATGCGCGAGGAAGGCATCGTCGAGCATGCCCGCGACCTCGGGGAGCGGGTCATCGGTCCGCGCCTGCGTGCCTTGGCCGAGCAGCACCCCAGCGTCGGTGAGGTCCGCGGCCTCGGGGTCTTTTGGGCCCTCGAACTCGTCAGCGACCGGGCGGCCCGCACGCCCTTGACTGCCGAGCAGATGGGCCAGGTCGCGGCGGCCTGCAAGGCGGCCGGGATGTGGCCGTTCATCGCCGGCAACCGCGTCCACGTCGTGCCCCCGTGCGTCATCACCGACGTCGAGTTCGCCGAGGGGGCGGCCGCGCTGGCGGCCGGTCTCGCGGTCGCCGACAGCTTCGGCGCCGCGCGCGACTGACCGATCGGGCGGCATCAACTCGGTGGTTTGGGCCGGGAGCGGTGCACCGTGTAATCTCTGCGAGGCGCCTCGCACGCGAGGTGGCTGGCCTCCTTAGCTCAGTCGGTAGAGCGTTTCCATGGTAAGGAAAAGGTCGTCGGTTCGATTCCGACAGGAGGCTCAGGTCCGCACCACATCCTGGTGCGCTGGCCCATGGCGGGGTAGCTCAGCTGGTTAGAGCGCACGACTCATAATCGTGAGGTCGCGGGATCGAGCCCCGCTCCCGCTACCACCCGAGGATTTCGCGGGAATGCGAAGCCTCGGTATCCTGTTGTGTCGGTGTCTGCGGCGTCGCTCGCAGGCTTTGACTCTCATCCGTTCCCCGAGAAGGTGCTCCGTGGCTAAGAAGACTGCCGACATCCGCCCCAAGATCACCTTGGCGTGCACTGAGTGCAAGGAGCGCAACTACATCACCGAGAAGAACCGCCGCAACACCCCTGACCGGGTCGAGCTGGCCAAGTTCTGCCCGCGTTGCCGCAAGCACACCCCGCACCGCGAGACCCGCTGACGCGCGTCCGCTGTCCGACGACAAGCGCCTCGCCCTCGTGGCGGGGCGCTTCGTCATGTGCGCCGACGCAATAGGCTGGCCCGTATGGCAGTCAACGAGGAGTATGTGGGGCGCAGCTTCGCCCCCGTCGGCCCGTATGCCGTGGACGCGGCGATGATCGCCGCGTTCGCGCAGGCCGTGTGCGCCACCGATCCCGTGCACCTGGACGCGCAGGCCGCGCGGGCCGCCGGCTATCGCGACGTCATCGCCCCCCCGACGATGGCGGTGCGTTTCGATCAGTTGGCGAGCCGGGAGTATGTCGCGGACCCCGGCGCCGGGATCGACTTCTCCCGAGTGGTGCACGGCGAACAGCGGTTCATTCACCACCGGCCGATCACTGCGGGTGATCAGCTCAGCGCCCAGGCCACCGTCGATGCCATTCGCAGCGCGGGCGGCCACGCGATGATCACGATTCGCAGCGAGATCACGGCCGACGGCGAGCCGGTCACGACGACGACCTCGACCATCGTGGTCCGGGGAGGGGAGTGAGCATGGCCCGCGCCTTCGAGACGGTCGCCGTCGGTGACGAGCTCGCGCCGGTGACGATTCCGGTCACCCGCGCCACCTTGGTGGACTATGCCAACGCCTCACTCGATCAGAATCCGATTCATCAGGACGAGGCGTTCGCCACCGGGGTCGGTCTGCCGGACGTTATCGCCCACGGCATGTGGACGATGGGAGCCAGCGGCACCCTGGTGGCCCAGTGGGCCGGTGACGCGGGCCGCATCCTCGAGTACGGCACCCGGTTCACCAGCATGGTCGTGGTTCCCCGCGATGGCGCCGAATTGCTCGTTCGCGGGGTCGTGAAGTCGCTGGACGAGACCACCCGCCGAGCCACCGTGGAGCTGACCGCGACCAGCGCCGGAGCCAAGGTCCTCGGCCGCGCTCTGGCCGTCGTCCAGCTCGACTGAACCGGAGCGACATACACGTCGATGCGTGAGGAATTCGCGGCGCCGCTGGCGCCCCTGACGACGCTGCGGGTCGGCGGGCCGGCACACCGGCTGGTCACGGTGCACACCACCGACGAACTGGTGGACGCCGTTCGTGAAGTGGACGACGCGGGGGAGCCGCTGCTGGTCCTCGGCGGCGGGTCCAATGTGGTGATCGCGGACGCAGGGTTCGCCGGCACCGTCGTCAAGGTGGCGAGCACCGGGGTCACCCGCGAGTCCCAGGACGCGTGCGGCGGGGCGTTCGTGCGGGTGGCCGCGGGGCACGACTGGGATGAGTTGGTCGCCGAGTCCGTCAGCCAGGGTTGGGCGGGCATCGAAGCCCTCTCCGGCATCCCCGGGAGCGCGGGCGCCACCCCGATCCAGAATGTCGGGGCCTACGGCCAAGAGGTCGCGCAGACCATCGCCCGGGTCCGCACCTGGGACCGCCAGGAAGCGCGGGTCGCGACCTTCTCCGCCAGCGAGTGCGGCTTCACCTACCGGCACAGTCGGTTCAAGGGATCGAACCGTTATGTCGTCCTCGATGTCGCCTTCCAGTTCGTCGTCGCCGATCTCTCCCGCCCCATCGCGTATGCCGACCTGGCCGCCGGCCTGGGGGTGGCGCCGGGCACGCGCGTGCCCCTCGCCGAGGCTCGGGCCGCGGTGCTGGAGCAGCGGCGCCGGCGCGGCATGGTCGTTGACCCCGCAGACCACGACACCTGGAGTTGCGGGTCGTTCTTCACCAATCCCTTGCTCACGGCCGAGGCCTTCGAGCGGTTGCGGGAGCGGGTGCACTCACGGCTCGGTGCCGAGGTGTCCCCGCCGCGCTATCCCGCGGCCGACGGGGTCAAGACCTCCGCCGCGTGGCTCATCGAGAAGGCCGGCTACGCCAAGGGGTACAACCTGCCTGGACCCGCAGCCCTGTCGACCAAACACACGCTCGCGGTGACGAATCGCGGCGGGGCCTCGGCCGCGCAGATCGCCGCCCTGGCCCGGGAGATCCGCGACGGCGTGCACGCCGCCTTCGGCGTCACCCTGGTCAACGAGCCGGTCTTCGTCGGTCACGACCTTTAGAGCGGCGCGCTGGCGAGCCACCGGTCGATGTCGGCGAGGGCGGCGGCCTTGAGCTCGGCCGGTGCCGTCGAGGTGCGAATCGATCCCCGCGCCAACTCGGCGAGCTCCGGATCCGAAAAGCCCAGCTCATCCCGGGCCATCGCGTACTGATCCACCAGGCGGGTGCCGAACAGCAGCGGGTCGTCGGCGCCCAGCGCCACCGGGATACCGGCCGCCAGCACCTGCCGCAAGGGCACCTCCTGGGCGTCGAGATAGATGCCCAGCGCAATATTGCTTCCGGGACAGACCTCCAGCCCGACCCCCTCGGCGGCCAGCCGATCCAGAACCCGGGGGTCCTCGACCGCCCGGACCCCGTGGCCGATCCGGTCCGGTCGCAGCGTGTCCAAGGTCTCCGCGACGGCGAGCGGGCCGAGCAATTCGCCGGCGTGCGGCATCAAGGCCAGCCCCGCCCGCCGCGCGATGTCGAAGGCGCCCGAGAACTCCGGGGTCTCCCCGCGCCGCTCGTCATTGCTCAGCCCGAAGCCGACGACCGTGCCCGGTCCCTGCCCGGCATACCGCGCGGCCAGGCGCGCCAGGGTTCGCGCGTCCAGCGGGTGTCGGATCCGGCTCGCCGCCACCATCACCCCGACCTGGGCGCCGCCCTCGCGCGAAACCGCCGCGGCCTCGTCCAGCACGATCTCGAGCGCCGGGGTCAGCCCTCCGACGAAGGGTGCGTAGGACGTCGGGTCGACCTGCAGCTCCAACCAGCGGGACCCCTCGGACGCATCGTCCAGCGCCGCTTCGCGCACCAGGCGGCGCATATCGGCCTCGGCGCGCACACAGGCGCGCGCGGCGTCATACAGTCGCTGGAACCGGAACCAGCCGCGCTCGTCCTGGACGCTGGCCAGCTTGGGTGGCCACTGGCCCACAAGGGCGTCCGGCAGCCGCACCCCGTGCTCCGCCGCCAGCTCGATCAGGGTCGCGAGCCGCAAGGAGCCGGTGAAGTGCAGGTGCAGGTGAGCCTTGGGCAGCGCCGTCAGGTCCCGTCGCGTGTTCAGTCCTCGTACCTCACGTCATCCGGGTCGATGATGTGCATCGCGGCCTCCTCCGCGGAGGCACCGGCGCCGTCGATCCCGACGTCCATGCCGACCATTTCGTGGTCGTGATCCGGGCCGAGCCCCAGGTCGGGCGCGACCAGGCGACCCGCTCGGCGCCCGCCGACTTCGTCATCACCGAGCCAGTCGTCCTCTGCCGCAATGGCATCCGGGTCGTCGCCACCAACCAGGTCCTCGTCCAGGATCGACTCTCGATAGGGCGCGCCATACGCCGTATTGGGGTCGGGCTCTTCCTGGGCGATGCGCTGCTCGATGCTCTCCTGACCAGCCTGCTCGTGTGCGGTCACTCCGAAGGCGCGCGACCCGCGATCGGTGTCGGGCGGCGAGAAGCCGCGATCGAGCACGTCCGGCACCTCGTCATCGATCAAGGTGTCCTCGGGCTGCAGCTGATCCTCATCATCGAGGCTGTAGGTGCCGAGATCGTCGCTGATTCCTTCGTTCTGCTCCGACATGTCCCGATCCTAATCAGCGGCGGGCCCGCGCCCGGACCCGGTGCCGCGACGCCCGGGCGCTAGTTCCCCTCGGGGGTGCTGGCCGCGGCGGTATGCCGGGCGGACAGTTTCTCGGCCGCCGCCAACGCCACGCACGTGGCCACCCCGGCCATCGCGGTTTCGACCTCGGCGAGCAGCGGGAACGAGGGCGCCAGCCGGATGTTGCGGTCATGCGGGTCGTGGCCGTACGGGAAGGAGGCACCAGCGGGTGTCAGTGCGATCCCGGCCTCCTTGGCCAGCGTCACCACGCGGGCCGCGGTCCCGTCCAGGACGTCGAGAGAGACGAAGTACCCGCCGGTCGGGCGGGTCCAGTGCGCAATCCCCAGCCCGTCGAGCTCGGCCGACAGGGCGGCGTCGACAGCCGCGAATTTCGGGGCCAGGATCTCGCGGTGCTTGGCCATGTGCTCCCGGACGCCCTGAGGGCTGCGGAAGAACTGCACGTGACGCAGCTGGTTGACCTTGTCCGGGCCGATCGAGGCGAACTGATAGTGCTTCTGGAACCACGCGACATTCGCGGTGCTGGCGGCCAGGAAGGCGACCCCCGCCCCGGCATACGTGATCTTGGACGTGGAGGCGAACATGATCGGCCGGTTCGGGTTCCCCGCGGCCGAGCACAGCGAGATGATGTCCTCGCTCTTGGCCTCCTCCTCCGTCAGGTGGTGGAAGGCGTAGGCGTTGTCCCAGAAGATCTTGAAGTCCGCGGCCGCCGTTGGCATCGCCGCCAGCCGGGCCGCCTTCTCGTGCGAGATGCTCGACCCCGCCGGGTTGGCGTAGGTCGGAACGATCCACATCCCCTTGATGCTGGGGTCCCCAGCCACCAAGGCCTCGATGGCCGCGACATCCGGCCCGTCCGCCTCCATCGCGACGCTGAGCATCTCGATCCCATAGGACGCGAGCATGGTGAAATGCCGGTCGTAGCCCGGGACCGGGCAGATGAACCGCACCGGCTGACCGTGCCAGGGCGCACCGTCGACCGGTCCGTGCAGCAACATGTGCACGAGGCAGTCGTGCATCATCGTCAGGCTGGAGTTGCCACCGGCGATCACCTGCTCCGGCTCGACCCACAACAACTCGGCGAAGAGCTCGCGGATCGCGCGCAGGCCCACCAGACCGCCGTAGTTGCGCACATCGACCCCGTCACTGTCGGTCACCGTGGTGGGCAGGTCCAGTAGCGCGTTGGCGAGGTCGAGTTGGGCTGCGGCCGGCTTGCCCCGCGTCAGGTCGAGCTTGAGACCCCGTTCCTGCAGGGCCGCGTATGCTGCCCGCTGGTCTCTCAAGAAGATCTCGAGGTCGGCGGGGGAGAGGTCGATGAGGGCCTGGTGCGAGTGCTCGGTCACGGCGACCATCCTTCCACTGTGCGCGGGTTTTCGGTTTTCTCCTCCCCGGAATCGTCCCGTATGCTGGTGCACCGGTGCCGGATGGGCCGTGCGTAAGCATGCCCTGTGGTGCCGCCGGGAACCGTGCGCCTCAACCCGTACGTTCCCGTAGGGCAGTGGCTCAATTGGTAGAGCACCGGTCTCCAAAACCGGCGGTTGGGGGTTCGAGTCCCTCCTGCCCTGCGTATTCGTGAACCGATGTCTGACCCAGCACAGCGCTTGGCCCGGCAGCCGGACAACCTGAAGAAAGTAGCAACTGATCGTGACCGACCTCGGCGCACCAACGCGCAGCTCGAGCCAACCCGCCAAGGGCGCCTCGAAGCCGGGTCCGATCGCGCGGCTGCGCCTGTTCATCAAGCAGATCCTCGATGAGCTGCGCAAGGTCGTGCGGCCGACGAAGTCGGAGCTGATCAACTACACGATCGTCGTGATCGTCTTCGTCTCCGTGATGATGGCGCTGACCGCCGGCTTGGACTTCGGATTCACCCGGCTCGTCGACTTGGTCTTCGGCAACTGAGCAGCCGCGCGACACCCCGTCGCAATGCCCGACCGAACGTGAGGAACTAAAGCATGTCGCAGCAGTGGTCCGACGACGCCCAGGACACTCAAGAGCAGGACACTCAGGAGCAGGATGCCCTGGAGCTGGGTGCCCAGGAGCGGGATGCCCTGGCTAACGAGGGCGTGATCGAGGCCGCCGAAGTCACCGTCGAGGACGAGACTCCCGAAGTCACCGTCGAGGACGATGACGTCGACCCGGCCGACCCGGTGCAGGCGTTCAAGGACGAACTGGCCGCCAAGTACGGCGACTGGTATGTCGTGCACTCCTACGCGGGCTATGAGAACCGGGTCAAGCACAACCTCGAAACCCGGATGATCTCGCTCAACATGGAGGACTACATCTTCGAGGTCCAGGTGCCGATGGAAAGCGTCACCGAGATCAAGAGCGGCCAGAAGAAGCTGGTCAACCGCGTCCGGATGCCCGGCTACGTCCTGGTGCGGATGGAACTGACCGATGAGTCCTGGGGCGCCGTACGGCATACCCCCGGCGTCACCGGCTTCGTCGGCAACGCCCACGCTCCGGTGCCGCTGAGCCTGGATGAGGTCTACTCGATGCTCAAGCCGGCCGACCTGGAGGCCCCCAAAGCTGGCGCCGCCGGCGGCCAGGCTGGCAGCAGCAGCGCCGGTGGACGCTCCACCATCGTCGACTTCGAGGTCGGCGAATCGGTCACGGTCATGGACGGCCCGTTCGAGACCATGCCCGCCACCATCTCGGAGATCAACCCCGACACCCAGAAGCTCAAGGTGCTCGTCTCGATCTTCGGCCGCGAGACCCCCGTCGAACTGGCCTTCAGCCAGGTCACCAAGATGTAACGCTCGGGGGGCTACGCCCCCCGAGTTCCCCCCGAAAAGCCACGCTCGGGGGGCTGCGCCCCCCGAGTTCCCCCCGAAAGAGCCAAGACCAAAGCCAGACAAAAGCAAGACCAAAGCCAGACAAAAAGACAAGACCAACAACTACATACGCTCGGGGGGGCTGCGCCCCCCGAAAAGCCACGCTCGGGGGGCTAGTCCCCCCCGAGTTCCCCCCGAAAGCCACTCCCTGACGTCGTCACGGGAGGTCGCAACCGGGTCATCGCCCGCTGGCGTAGGCCCACGACACACAAAGGAATACCAAGGCAATGCCTCCCAAGAAGAAGAAGATCTCCGGCTTCATCAAGCTCCAGATCCAGGCCGGTGCGGCCACGCCGGCACCGCCCGTCGGCCCGGCGCTCGGCCAGCACGGCGTCAACATCATGGAATTCGTCAAGGCCTACAACGCCCAGACCGAATCCCAGCGCGGCAACGTCATCCCCGTCGAAATCACGGTCTACGAGGACCGCTCGTTCACCTTCATCACCAAGACCCCGCCGGCCGCCGAACTGATCAAGAAGGCCGCCGGCGTCGCCAAGGGATCCGGTGAGCCGCACAAGACCAAGGTCGCCAAGCTGACCAAGGAGCAGGTGCGCGAAATCGCCGAAATGAAGATGGAAGACCTCAACGCCAACGACGTCGAGATGGCGATGCGCATCATCGCCGGCACCGCCCGCTCCATGGGCATCACCACCGAGCTCTAGAGCTCACCCAGCACCACCGCATACCCCCACCAGGGCGTATGCGGTCGTGGGAGGGGCAGCGCTACGCCCCGTCACCACAACCTCACCCACCTCCAGGAGGACAACATGCAGCGCAGCAAGGCATACCGCGCGGCCGCCGAGAAGGTCGACCGCGACGCCCTATACACCCCGCTCGAGGCCATCCGGCTCGCCAAGGAAACCTCGACGGCCAAGTTCGACGCCACCGTCGAGGTCGCCTTCCGGCTCGGGATCGACCCGCGCAAGGCCGACCAGCTCGTGCGTGGCACGGTCAACCTGCCCAATGGCACCGGCAAGACCGCCCGGGTCCTGGTCTTCGCCAATGGCGACAAGGCGGAGGCGGCCCGTGCGGCCGGCGCCGACCACGTCGGCTCGGACGACCTGATCGAAAAGGTCGCTGGCGGCTGGCTCGACTTCGACGCCGTCGTCGCCACGCCCGATCTGATGGGCAAGGTCGGTCGCCTCGGCAAGGTCCTGGGCCCCCGTGGTTTGATGCCGAACCCGAAGACCGGCACCGTCACCATGGACACCGCCAAGGCTGTCACCGACATCAAGGGCGGCAAGATCGAGTTCCGCAACGACAAGCACGCCAACCTGCACTTCATCATCGGCAAGACGAGCTTCAGCGATCAGGCCCTGATCGAGAACTACGCCGCCGCCATTGAGGAAGTGCTGCGCCTCAAGCCGTCCGCGTCCAAGGGTCGCTTCCTGGTCAAGGCCACCATGGCGACCACCGTAGGCCCCGGCATTCCGGTGGATGTCACCAAGACCCGTGGCCTCCTCGAGGAGAGCGCGGACGCCTGAGCCGACGCGGCGCGCGCCCTCGCACCCTCTAGGGAGTGGGCGAGGGCGCGCCGCCGCGACGGAAACCACGGGGGGCTTCTGGGTGTGGTGGACAGTTGGGGGTCGAGTGACGCCATAGAGTCTTCTTCAGCAACCGAGCCGCCCGCCATCGGCCCGACATGAGGGGAACGACATGCACACCAAGCGCACCACCACCATCGCCTCCGCGATTGCTGCGACCGCGTTGACCTTGTCCGCGTGTGGTGGCAGCACCGCCACGCAGGAGTCCACGGCGGTGAGCACGGCCGCAGGCGGCGCGAGCGCCACGGCCACCAGCCCCACGGCTGCCAGCCCCACCTCGCAGGAAGGTGGCGCGACGGTAAACCTGCGCGACGCCAAGGTCGGCGACGAGATCGACGCTGTTGAGTTGGGCAAGGTCATGAGCGCGGTCTTCACCGAGGGCCAGACGGGCCATCTGGCCATGGACATGGGCACGATCAAGGCCGAGGGTGACTTCGAGGTCGGCAAGAATGGCCAGCAGAACAGCGACCTCACCATGGAGCTGGGCGGCTCCGAGATGCGGATCATCAGCGTCGACGGGGACAGCTACATGAAGGGTCTGTTCTCCCAGGACAAGTGGATCAAGTCCGATGCGGCCAGCGTCGGCGCCCCCGACGTCAACACTTTCGACCCGTCGCGTATGGCCAAGGCTTTCGGCGACATCAAGGCCAAGGTGACCGCCAAGGAGGGCGACACGACAACCTATGCGCTCGAGCTGGACCTCAAGAAGCTCTTCGCGGCGATGGAAACGGACCTGCCCACCGGCATGACCCTCCCGGACACCATCCCCGTCACGTACACCCTCGATGGCGACGGGCGCCTGGTGAAGTCGACGGTGAGCATGGGCATGGAGGTTCTCATCGAGTACTCCGAGTGGGGCAAGAAGGTCGACATCAAGGCGCCGCCCTCGTCCGAGATCACGACCATCGGCTGAGTCTGCGATGGCGCGTCGGGGGGTCGTTGTACTGGTGATCGCTGGAGTAGGTCTGACTGAATCGCCCGGTTTGGTGGACGGTCTGATTCCACGGAAAGGTGGAGCTATGCCAGCACCCAGGAAGTACCCGGATGAGCTGCGTGATCGGGCGCAGCGGTTGGTCGCGGAGGCGATGAGTGAGGACCCGTCGTTGTCGATGAACGAGGCGGTGAAGCGGATCACGCCGAATGTCGGGGCCGTGCCCGAACGCTGCGCGGGTGCGCGGGAGCTCGACCCGCGCCTGCAGTGGTGATCGCGTTCGTCGACGCTCACCGCAAGGAGGTATTGATCGACGACCCGAGACGGTTCGACGGTGTCACCGCGATGGGCGCAGGGCGTGAGCTGATGGACAAGCTCATCGACTCCGTCAGCGACGGCGTCCCCGCCGCACTGATCGAAGTCACCAAGCTCGGGCGGACCCTCAAACAGCCCGCCGCTCACGTCCTGGCCTACTTCGATCGCCCCGGCACGGCAACGGCTCCACCGAAGCGTTTAACGGGCGCCTCGAACACCTCCGCGGCTCCGCCCTCGGGTTCCCGCAACCTCACCAACTACATCGCCCGGCGTCTCCTCAGTGTCTCCTCGAATCCGACGGCTTCAGATCCCAACTCCTACACCCTCGATTGGATGAGACTTCAATGGGGCCACGAAGAATTGCTCGAACCTCAGGGCCCCGCATTGCCTCCAACTGCGCTAGGTTGGTCCTGGGCTTGCAGGGAGCCACGTAGGTTCGCCCGGGATCAATGAACGTAGGTGCACTTTCATGCGCAAGTTTCTAGCGACTGCTTCTCTCGGGTGTTTGGCTGTTCTCGGGATAGCCACGCCCGCGACTGCGGGTACGGATCAGTGTTGGAACGGGGCTGCCTGTGTCTGGAAGAACTCGAGCTACACAAATCTGTTTCGTGGAATGGTCACGAGTTCCAAGGACTATCATGTGACCGCCTGGTCGGATGGAACCTTCAGCTTGGGTGATGAAGTCAGTTCCGTTCGGAGCCAAGGCAACACGTGTCGAGTCAAGTTTTTCCGCAACAGGAACTACGAAGACACGGACAAGTTCATCTACTTCAACCGGGTTGCGGACGGTTCTAACTACCAGGACCCGTACCTGTCCAACGGTGGGGGGGCCGGTCCTTGGGCTGGGGAGAACTGGAACGATCGCATTAGCTCACATCGCTTCGTCGATTGCACATGAGGCCAGGCCTAACATCGATGGTGTTGCTCGCTGGAGTAGGTCTGACCGCCTGCTCGGGCGAGCAACCTACGCCATCTGCCCCTGTTTCGGTGGCGACTGCGGGAGCCAAAGCTGATGTGGATCCGGCCAGCGGCACGGTGACGCTGCCCTGGGATCGGTTCATGATGACTCCCAAGGAGTGGGATGATGTCGTGTCGGGGCTCAATGTGGCCCTCATCGAGTGTGTGGAGGCGGCCGGCATTGCATCCGGCGAGCGCCCCAAGCGCGTGATTCCGGACAATGACAGCTTCTATGGCTACGGCGTGTGGCTGATGCGGGATGCGCAGCGGTACGGATATGTCCGCCCCGAGTCGCCCGAGAAGCTCGACGCGTTGAGTCGCGCGGCGGACAACGCCGTTACCCAGGCTGAGTTGGACCAGCGGGCGCGCTGTGCCCAGACCTCTGATGATGTGCTTGCGCTACGTGCCGATCGCCTCAACACGACCGGACCGTGGGTGGCTGAACTCGACGCGGCACGGGACGCGATTCGGAAAACGTCGGCGTGGCAGCAAGTGGTCGCGGATTGGGGGGCGTGCCTGACGGGCAATGGTGCCAAGCCTGATCTCGGGGCCTTTGCCGCGAGCGGAGTCGACTGGGAAGCGGTGGAGCGCTACGAAGTGCGCGAGGCGGACGTGAAACTCGCCATCCTTGACGTGGCTTGCAAGGACAAGACTGATTTCGTGCAGCGCCTCGGTGACCTCGATGCCAGCGCTCAAGCGCCGATCATTTCGGCCTATCGTGCCGATCTGCAGAAGTCGCGCTCGGACCTTGAAGCGGTGCATGCGCGCGCCATCGCCGTGTTGCGAAGGGCCGGCCTGTGACCACCGAGGCCGCGCGACTGGGTCTGCAGACAACCGACACGGGCGGGTCGCGACCCACCCCATTGCGTGAGTGCGCCGGCGAGCCGGCTTCGTGAGTGGCGCGGGCGGCGGACGTCGCTGGCTCGCGGGGTGGGCGCTCGTCAGCATCGCGGCCATCGTCACGGCGTTCTTCGCGGGGATGTTCGTGCGCTCGCCCTGGGAGCAGGCCAGCGCCAACGCGGAAGCAGACCCGCTCGTCACGGTGGCGGCGGCTGAGCGCGATTTCACCCCGCCTCGTCCGGTGGTGACTGGATCCTTGAGTGCGGGTCGCGAAGTGATCCTCGATCTCCCGGCCGGGCAGGACACCGCAGTCATCACCCAAGCCTTCGTCAAAGCCGGATCCTCCGTCTCGTCCGGCACTGCGCTGGTGGAGATATCGGGACGCCCGGTCCTTGCACTCGACCTCCCGTTCGGCTTGTATCGGAGCATCACTCCAGGAGACCGTGGCTCCGACGTGATCGCCGTGCAGAAAGCGCTCAGCGATCTCAAGCTCTACCCCCGAGGCGGGATTGACGGGATCTATGGCACCGCGACGTCCCGTGCGGTCGAGGCGCTGTATGCTGCGGCGCGGGTCTCACCCCCGACCCCCGACCCGGAACGGACCGCCCGCCTGCGAGCCGCGCAGGACGCTCTGCGTGCCTCCTCAGCCAAGCCCGGCTCCAGCCAGTTGCTCAAACTCGCCCGGGCCCGCGACCTCGCAGCCGCTGCGGCGGCGACACCCCTGCCAGCCAACGAAATCGTCGCGCTCCGGGGTAACGACCTACGGCTGGTGAACGTTCCGCGAGTCGGTACGGTGCTGGCCGGTGATCCGGCCCCGACGCTGCGGCTGCGCGGAGGCACGCCCAGCGTCACCGGACGTGTCTCGGTGCTGGACGCCGAGGCCTATGCGGATGGCACCAAGGTCAGCATCTCCAGCCTGGCCACGGATCGTGAACCGTTGCGGGGCACGGTCATTGGTCGCAGTGAGTTTCGCTCTGATGATCCGGCTGGATATGACCTGCGGGTCGAGGTCTCGGGATCGGTAACCGGCTGGGAGGACGACGCCAAAGTCGCGATGGAACCCGCCGGGCCCGAAGAGGCCATCACGGCATTGGGGGTCCCGCTGACTGCCCTGCGGGAGGACGCCGAGGGGTCGTTCGTTTGGGTAAAAGTCAGCGACGAGACGGTGCGCCGCGTCGGAATTGAGGTCGGCGCCGAGCGTGATGGCTTCGTGGCGGTGGCTTCCGGGGAGTTGGCGACGGGCGACCTGGTTGTCGTCGCCGGCCGATGAGCGAGATCAGCCCGCGATGAGGGAGACCAGTGTTATCGCGGCCACCGGGCTGCGGCGCACCTATCCGGCGCAGCCACCCGTGCCCGTGCTCCACGGCGTCGACCTAGTTGTTCGGCGCGGGGAACGCGTCGCCGTGCTGGGGGGTTCCGGTGCCGGGAAGTCGACACTCTTGAACATTCTGGGCCTGCTTGATCCTCCCGACGGGGGATCCTATGTCCTGCTGGAGACCCAGGTGACGACCCTGAATCATCGCGAACGGGATCGGTTGCGCGCCACGGCGCTCGGGTTCGTCTTCCAGGCACACCACGTCTTAGGTCATCGCACGGCCAGCGAGAATGTCGCCCTCAAACTGGCCACCATCGCTGCCCCCCGCCGGGAACGTGCAGATCGCATCCACGCGGCGCTCGCGGGCGTAGGCCTCGGGCATCGCGCGGCTGCGCTCGGCCGCACGCTGTCCGGAGGGGAAAAGCAGCGCCTCGCGATCGCCCGTGCCGTGGTGGGGAACCCGGCGGTCCTCTTGGCTGATGAGCCAACGGGAAACCTCGACGACGACAACACGGCCAACGTCTTGAACCTCCTCGCCGCCCAAGCCAGCGCGGGGGTTGCAGTGGTAGTCATCACCCACGACCGACGTGTGGCGCGGTGGGCCGACACCGCATACACCCTGAGCGACGGCGCTCTCGAGGTCGGCGCCGGATGAGGTGGCGGCACCTGCGTGACGAGTTTGCCGATGTCTTCGTGGAGATCGGCGCCCGCCGGGCCCGGGCGGCGCTGCTCATTATCGGGGTGGCGTTGAGCACGGGAGTCCTGGTCGCGTCCTTGACGGTGAGCTCGATCGCGGCCCGACAAATAGACGCCAATGTTGCGGCCGCCGCCTCCCGTACATTCACCGTGGGCCTGCGCGAGGGCGTGGGCGCCGACGCGCCACCATTTCCCGTGGACTCCGACGATCGTGCCTCGCGCGTGCCGCTGGTTGTCGCTGCCGGCCGCCGGGTCGATTTGGCCGGGTCCGATGTCAGCGTTCACCGGCTCCGGCCCGGACCGGGAGCTGGCCGCACGGAGTCTTCGGCCAATGTGTCCGCGGTGACCTCGGGCTACTTGCGGGCCGCGGGCATCACCATCGATGCGCCCGTCGGATTTCTGCTCGACAGCCCCCGCCCGTATGCCGTCGCCCTCCTCGGGGCGGGCGCTGCCCGGGAGTTGGGAGTGCCCGATAGGGGCCCCTACGTCGGGGTTCGGATCTGGCTCAACGCACAGCCGTATGCCGTCATCGGCCTACTCAGCGACGGTCAGGCTGTGGGTCTAGACGACGCTGTCGTGGTTCCCCATGCGCGCGCTGACGCCTTGGCTGTGGTCGCACCCATCGACACGATCCTGCTCGTGCGGACGGACATCGGGGCGGCTGCCCCGGTTGCCCGCGTGATTCGCGACGCTATCCGCCCGGAAGCCCCGGAGACTCTGACCGTCTCCTCGGTCGACGACTTCCGGGAACTGCGCACCGGCGTTTCGGACCAGCTTGCGCGCCTGAGTGCCGGGGTGGGCGCGCTGCTGCTTGCTCTGGCCATGCTGTTGATCGCCAACGCCATGGTGGTTGCGGTGGTCTCGCGTACCGGGGAAATCGGGTTGCGCAGGGCGCTGGGCGCCTCTCGGGCAGCAGTCGCCCGGATCTTCCTCATCGAAGGCGGGTTGGCGGGCGGGTTGGGCGGGCTCGCAGGCGCCGCGGTCGGAGTCTTCGCCGCGCTGGCCGTGGCAGCGGTGAACGGCTGGGGGTTCAGTTTTCCCACTTTGCTCGTTCTGGCCGCACCGGTGTTGGGCACCGGCGTCGGGGTTCTCGCCTCCGCCTATCCGGCCTGGCGCGCCGCCGGGATTGCCCCGGCCGAGGCGCTGCGCAGCGACTGACCAGGGCTCGGCCCCAGAGACGCCACCAGCAGGTGCGGGTGACTCGTGAGGTCGCCCGCACCCCTGCCGGCCCTTGACACCCATGCGGGCTCGGCCCGCGGGGCCTGCTTGCCGCCGGCACCTGAGCGTTCTTTCACCCGCGATTTGGGGGAGTGGGGCTGCGGCCCGTACCCTTGGGGTTGACCAGAGACCGCCGGTCGTCCGGGGCATGTGCCCAGGACCGAAGGTCCCACCGACGAGGTGGGCGTCCAGCGCAGGCCACGATTCGCACGGCATACCCCCGCGTATGCCGTAAGCCCCGTGCCTGCGCCGGGGCTTTCCTCGTTTCGGGACCGGGAGCGCCGGTGGTCGACACGACGGAAGGAGGCCCACATGGCGAAGTCCGATAAGGCGGCTGCCATCGCTGAGCTCGCGGAAGCATTCCGCGGCTCGAACGCGGCCGTTCTCACGGAGTACCGCGGTCTGACCGTGAAGCAGCTCACCGAGTTGCGCACCAACCTCCGTGGCAACGCCACCTACGCCGTGGTCAAGAACACGCTGACCGACCTGGCCGCGAAGGAAGCCGGGGTGACCGCTTTCGACGGTCAGCTCGCCGGCCCGAGCGCCATCGCCTTCGTCAACGGCGACGCCGTCGAGGCCGCCAAGAGTCTGCGTGATTTTGCCAAGGCACACCCTCTGCTCGTGATCAAGGGTGGTGTCCTCGACGGGCGCGCCTTGACCGCAGCCGAGGTGACCAAGCTCGCCGACCTCGAGTCGCGCGAGGTTCTGCTTGCCAAGCTTGCCGGGGCCATGAATGCCTCGCTGAGCCGCGCTGTCTACCTCTTCGCCGCACCCCTGTCTCAGGCGGTCCGGGTGGTCGAGGCGCTGCGCGTCAAGGTCGAAGCAGACAACCCGGCCGACGCTCCGGCGCCGGCTACCCAGGACCTGGCCTCGGACGCCCCCGCGGATGCTCCGCAGGACGCTCCGGTGCACGACGTCGCCACGGGTGGCGACACCTCCCCCGCCGATGGCGGGGACCCCGTCTGACCCGCACCCGCGGGCCAGACCTAAACCGACCGCCACTCACGGCATACGTAGTACAACGAGAAAGGACGCCCATCATGGCGAAGCTCAGCACCGACGAGCTCCTTGAGGCCTTCAAGGAGATGACCCTGATCGAGCTCTCCGAGTTCGTCA
>CALLZC010000046.1 GCA_937858995.1 uncultured Nostocoides sp. | reverse complement strand
ATGATACGGCGACCACCGAGATCTACACCTCTCTATTCGTCGGCAGCGTCAGATGTGTATAAGAGACAGGCAATGATGTAATCATGTAATGAACGAAATACGAGATTGGTTCGCCGAGCAGGCGAGCGGCCTGTTCGCCAGCGCCCCGGACGTCACTGTCGATGCCCAAGAGATCACGGTCGTCGGGGAGAGGGCGGCTGACGAAGGGTCCTCTGAACAAGGACCCACGACCGCGCACCTCATCGCCGAGTTCCGCGAGCGCACCCGGGCCGAGCGCATCGCCGTGGCCCGCAAGGCGGAGGCCCTCTTTGGCCGAAAGGTCTCCTGGGGGGTCCGGGATGGAGAGTCCGTCGTGCTGTTCACTCACCTGTCGGTGCCCGTTATGACCCGGCTGCGTCAGCCCGAACGGGTCGTCCTCGACACCCTGGTCGCCGCGGGCGTTGCCCGGTCACGCTCGGACGCGCTCGCCTGGTGCGTCCGGCTCGTGGGTGAGCACGAAGGCGAGTGGATCACGCGGCTGCGCGAGGCCCTGCGCGCCGTCGACGACGCCCGCGCTGCGGGACCGCACCAGCACTGACCCGGCCGCAGGAGCAGCCGTCCACCGGGCACCTAGCCTGGCGGGCGAGCCTGCTCCTGCGGGGCGGCAGCGGCATACGCCGCGGCCAATCTCCGGTATGGCCGGGAGACCAGGGCAAGAAGCGCGGCCGCGAGCAGGACCACGCCCGCGCTGATGAAGACGAGCGCGATACCGCGCGCTTCGCCATCGCCAACAAGCCACCCGAACCGCTCCTGACCGGCTTCCGACTGCATATACGGGATGAGCCCGAACTGGGCAATGGGGGCGATCATGAAGGCCGAGATGGGACTGGCCGCCACCTCGACGCTCTGGGCAAAGCCGAAGACCCGGCCCTGCACCGCGAACGGCACTACTCGCTGCATGATGGTCTGCTCGGCCGCCTCCGCGGCCGGGATGACGCACATATAGACGAGGATGCCGGCGGCATACAGCCACCACAGCTCGCGGATCGCGAAGACGATCCCGACCATGGCCCCGATGGCATTGACCAGCATGAGGGTCCGCAGCGGGGCCGACCCGAGGCCGAACCTGGCCACCAATCCACCGCCGATGATGAACCCGACACTCGTGACACCCAAGACGACGCCCCATGCCTCGACGGAGAACAGGGTCAGCCCATAGGGGTCCATCAGGGCCATATAGACGCCGCCGATGAGGTTGTTGAACGATGCGAAGAGAATGAGCGCGCTCAAACCCGGCACCGACCGGATGGTGCGGACCGCTGTTTTGATGTCGAAGGTTGGCGGACGCACACCGTCCACCCGGTGCGGGGCTGCCTCGGGAATGCGCACCGTGAGCAGGTGGCCGAGGCTCAGTGCGGTCAAGGCGATCGCGATGACCATCGTCCCGCCCATCCCCAGGAGACCGATCGACAACCCGCTGAAGATGCTCGTGACCATGAAAGCGACCCCTTGCACGGTCCCCACCAGTCCATTGGCCTTGTCGCGTCCGTCGGCGGGCACGAGCAGGGTCACGGTCGTGGACAGCGCGATATTGCGCATGCTCTCCACGACGGCACCCAACAGGATGATGCCCACGAAGGCCCAGAAGGCCGGCCGCTGCCAGTCGATCAGCGTCGCCACCGAGATCTGCCAGTACATCAACCCGGCGATCACAAAGGCGACCAGGGTGATGGCGCTCGAGGCGAGCATGACATTGAGCTTCTTGTGCCGGTCCACCAGCGCGCCGAACATGGTGCCGAAGACGGCGATGAGGAGCATGTAGGAGCCGCCAATGATGGCGGTCGCCAGCACCGACCGGGTCTCCAGGTAGGCCCAAAAGGTCAGGGCGAACCACAGATAGCTCGTCGTCACATTGGCGATGAGCGTGTTACCCAGCAGCATCCGGAAGGCGCGCAGCGTGGCAGGCCCGTGCTCGACGCCTGGGGCCAGCGCACCGTGCGGATGCGGGGTGTTGATGTCCACGTTGCGACCCTATGCGAGGTCACCGACACCGGATGCCGGTCGGAACCACCATCAGGCTCCGACCGGCCGAAGAACGCTAGCTCGCTGCCCGGGTGATGTTCACGTGCCAGAGCACACCGAAGCGATCGGCCAGCATCCCGTAGTCGTCGCCCCACATCTGGCGCTCCAGGGGCATCATGACGGCCCCGGCGTCGCCCAGTGCGTCCCAATAGCCGCGCAGCGCGTCCTCGTCGTCGCCAGAGATGCTGACCTGCAGGTTGTTGCCGGGGACGTAGGGCATCCCCATTTCACCCATGGTGTCGCTGGCGAACAGGTGGAAGCCGGCTGGGGTCTCCAGACTGGCGTGCATCACCCCATCCACGTCCATCCCGGAGTCCCGGAAGGTCATCACCTGCACCTCACCTCCGAGCGCCTGCGCGTAGAACTCCATGGCCTGCGCGCAGGTTCCGGGGAAGGTCAGATAGGGGTTCAGCAACTGAGCCATGTGGTTCCTTCGATCGAGGGTCGTATGCCGCGGCGGCACCGCGACCGGCGACCCCACGCTAGGTGCCGCCGCCGGTTGGCACAAGCAGTGCCCGGGAGGGGGGTCAGCCCAGGTGGTCGACCCGGACCTGATCCACCATCGTCACCGATCTGCGGCCCTGACCGGTCATCCCGATGTACCCCCTGCTCAGCTGGCTGTCGGTCGTGACGTGGAAGGTGCCACCGTTGATCTGAATGGACTGATAGCCCACGACGGCAACGATTTTGACCTCATTCCACCCGCCCGGGTCCACGGCGGCGTCGGCCACCGGGCCCAGCAGGAGAGTGCGGTGGTGGTCGGCACCGATTTTCACGACATAGACCATGCCGGTGCGCGTGTAGCCCAGCCGGTATGACGGTCCCCACTCCCCAGTGCCGCTGCGGTGTGCGGGATTGCCAAAGGCGATGAAGGACGTCGATCCCCGGCCCACGTGGCGCACCCTCGCGGCCAGCGTGAACCGCCCATAGCGCTCACGGGTGCGCACCGAGTGCAGGGTGGCGTCGGTGGCGCTCGAGGCGCTCACGAGCCGGCCGGCCCGCACCCCCCAGGCGCCGACCGTATCGACCCAGTGCCCCTGGTTGGCCGCGAAGGTGTCGATGAATGTCTCACCGGCACGGGCCGCGACGGCGTCGCTGGCCACCACCCCCGAAGCTGCCACGGACGCCACCCCACCCAGAAGCAGCTGCCGCCGATTCACCTCAATCATGATCGTCACCCTCACTCACCAGCAGCGATTCATCCCGATGCTCGATAGTGCCCGGGCGCTGCCTTTCACGGTATGCCCGGGACGTCCAGCCGTCCGGCGAATCGAAAACCCCGTCCGGCACGGCACGGGTATGCCGTGTGGCGGGCCGTGATTAGTAACGCATCGTCGCGCGCGCGACCATCATCTTGTGGTCACTCGGGGTAATGAAGAGTTGCAGCCCGCCGGCGCCGGTCTCCACGGTCCGGTTCCGCGAGAAGAAGACGTAGTCGATCTTGCGGTTGCCGGCCGTCACGAGATTGCCATCGCGTGTCCCCACCCCGGGCTCCTCGATCATGTTGGCCTCCGTGAACTGCCCCATACCGCCTTGCGCATACATCCAGTCCAGCGCGGCATTCATCGGCGTGGTGTTGAAGTCGCCGCCGACCACCACGGAGTGGCCGACGGAAAGCCATGCGTTCGTGTAGCCGTGGACGGCGCGCACCTGCTTCGGCCGGACGCCGTCGTCGTCCCAGGCCACCAAATGCGTCGAACACACGTGCCGCACGGGTCGAGTTCCGTACCGGACACAGGTCAGGTGTGGTGTGCGGCCCTCGTCGGCGGGGAGCTTGAGATCTTCATCCACCCCGTTGGGGCCGCCGGTCCAGATGGCGAGGGTGCCGACAGCATCATTGCCGCATCCCTTAGACTCAGCCCTGCTCAATGACCAGTTCACCGTCCAACGCCCGACCCAATAGAGGTCCATCTCGTTGGCCTGCGATACACAGACTTCCTGCATGGTGATGCCCTGGGCGCCAATCTCCACCGCCTTGGACACCGTCATCTGGATGGCGTCCCAGTTCCTGGCGACGTTGTGATTCACGATCGTGATCGGGCTGTCGGCCGCGGCCGGAGCGGCGCCGAATCCCAACGTAACGGCGCAGGTCGCCACGACGGACATGGCGCCAACGAGGAGCGGGCGAAGATGCACCGTCGATCCCCCATCATGCGGTGCCGCGGCGCTGCCCGCCACGGCGCTATACCGAGGGATGCTATGCCCCAGGACCGAGCGTCGACACTATCGCGGGTCGCGCAGTTGCCTCGGTAGTTCCTCGAGCATTCGCAGCCACAACTCGCTGGCCGTGGGATAGCTCGGCACGGCATGACGCAGCACGTCGACCGGGATGCGACCCACGATGGCCACCGTGGCAGCGTGGATCAGCTCCGGAGCCTCCAGTCCCACGAAGGTCGCGCCCACCAGGCAACCCGTGGCCCGGTCGACGATGATCTGCGCGGCACCCCGCACCGTGTCGCGCGCGAGGGCACCACCAGCCGCGGCAGCCCAGGGGACCCTGGCCACAGCGACCTCCACACCAGCTGCCACGGCGTCCGCATACGTCATACCCACCGAACCGATGGGCGGGTCGGTGAAGATGGCCTGGGGCAGCGGGACCAGCGGCGGGAGCGGCGCGGGCGCGCGGCCGGCGACCCGGGCGGCGATGGCTTCGCCGAGGACTCGGCCGCGGTACTTCCCCCAATGGGTCAGTTGCGGCTCGCCACTGGCATCCCCGACAGCGACCAGCCAATCAGGCACGGCGCCCGCGCGCACCGCAGCGTCGTCGAGGCCAACCGCCTCCAACCCCACGTCACCAAGGCGGGGCCGACGCCCCACTGCGACCAAGACCTCGTCAACCCGGAGGGTGGTGCCATCGACGTCGAGTTCGACGGTGCCACCGTGGATGCGACCGAGGCCGGTATCTCGGGCCTCCGGGCGGCGGCAACCGGTCACCTCGACCCCAAGGCGCACGTCGATTCCGCGCTCGCGCATCGCGGCTAGCACCAGGTCGGCAGCAAACGACTCGACCCTGCCGAGCAGACGCTGATCGCGCACCAGCAGGATCACCTCGGAACCGAGCGCGGCCAGCCAGCCGGCCGCCTCGCAGGCCACCACGCCACCGCCCACGATGGCAAGGCGCCGGGGCACCTCGACCACCCCGGTAGCATCGCGCGAGCTCCACGGGAGGGCGGCGGCATACAACGGCGGGAGGATCGCCTCGCTGCCCGTCGCGAGGACGACCGCGTGGCGCGCCTCGAGCGTGCGCCCCTGGCCCGATTCACCGTCCGTTGTCACCACCGCGACTCGCCGCTCACCGATGAGCCGGGCTTGACCACGCACCAGGGTGAGCCCCGCCGAGGCGACCCAGGCCGCTTGGCCCGCGTCGTCATACCCCGATATCCAGCGGTCGCGCCGGCGCAGCAGCGCCATCGCGTCGAGCTGCACCCCGCGTATGCCGTCCAGGTCGGCCGCCGTGGCCGCCACCTCGATCGGGCGCAGGAGCGCCTTGCTCGGGATGCACGCGTAATAGGAGCATTCCCCGCCCACCAACTCGCGCTCGATGAGCGCCACGCGCAGATCGCCTCCCTCACGGGCGTACTGCGCAATGTTCTCGCCGGCTGGGCCGGCGCCGATCACGATCACGTCAAAGATCTCGTCCGTCATCACAAGATTCCTCCGGGCCGTCTGTTTGCGAGCTTGTCGCGGGCTTGCCCGCGCTACCTGCGCGGCTCGGCACTAGTCTTGCGCCTCAGCTCCTCAGCGCTAACGTGAACCGCGGCCATGCGACATAATCTCCGGGCTGGGCTCGCATACCCCGACATCAGCGATAGGTTCTCCCACCGATGACGATCAAACCCCTCAACACAACGCTGCCCCCTGGTCGGGTCTCGTTAGCGCCACCGAGCAGGCGTCCAGACGTTCAAGGGCTGCGGGCGGTCGCCGTGCTCTTGGTGGTGGCGTTCCACGCAGGTCTGCCGGTCCCGGGCGGCTTCGTCGGTGTTGACGTCTTCTTTGTCATCTCCGGTTTCGTCATTACTTCGATGCTCCACCGAGAACTCCTAGAGACCGGGCGAATTGGGCTGGCGCACTTCTACATCAGGCGGTTCAAGCGCTTGACCCCCGCGCTCGCTCTGATGGTGGCGGTGGTCATGGCCGCCTCTGTCCTGATTCTATCTCCGATCGAAAGTCAGGGAAATGCCGCTCTAACGGCCCTTGGAGCGATATTTCTCGTCGCCAATGTGGTTATAGCCAGGACAACCGGGAACTACTTTGACGCTGACGCCGATACCAATCCGCTCCTGCACACCTGGTCCCTTTCGGTGGAAGAGCAGTTCTATCTGATTTTCCCAGTCATGCTGCTCATTGGGTGGCGTTTGGGGAGTCGCTATCGTCGGGCAACTGCCGTGTCCGGCGTCGCCATCGGCATCGGCGGCGCGATCTCACTGGCCCTAGCCCTTGGAGAGGCGAAGGGCGTGGGCTTCACCGCCCTTCCCGAATCGTTCATTGGCTTTTACGGCCCCGCCACCCGTGCATGGGAATTCGCGGCAGGTGTGTTGCTGGCCCTTGGCGCACGGCGGCTTACGACTCTCTCGACTAGCTTGTCCCTCGCCATGTCAGGCGTCGGGGCCGCGTTGCTCTGCGGGTCCCTATGGCTGATCTCGGACGCCACGCCATTCCCCGGGCCATGGACCCTTGTGCCCGTATGCGGCACCCTCCTCCTCATCGCAGCCGGCCCCGGCAACGGCCCCATCACTCGCCTGCTTGCTGCCGCACCCATGGGCCATCTCGGGGACCGGTCCTACTCGATCTACCTATGGCATTGGCCGTTCATCGTGTTCGCACAGCTCTCCTGGCCGGCGTCGCGGCTGGCCCCTTTGCTGGCCGTCGCGCTCTCATTCGTTCCCGCTTATCTTTCGTATGCCTTGGTCGAGCAACCGATACGGACCCTCCCGAGCCTCCCAGCCGGCAAACTGGTCCGCCTCGTTGCCGCCGCCACCGTGCCACCGCTGGTGTTGGCGGGCACCGTGGCCTTCCTGGCGAGCAAGGGCTATTGGAACGCCACAATTCAGCGGTACCAGAGCTCGATCGAGACTCCGCACGCGGCCTATGCGGCTGGCTGTGTCGAGGGCGCCTGGCGAAAGCCGGCCCAGTGCACGTGGAATGGCCAGGGCCCCGGAGCACCCATCTACCTGGTGGGCGATTCACAGGGCGATCACTTTAGTGAGGCACTGATAGCCGCTGCTTCCTCCGCGTCTCGCCCAATGACATCCCTCACTGAGTATGGCTGCTCTTATCTCCCGTCAGCTGCCCACCTGCGAGGCCCCCTCGTCGAGGAACGCTGCCTGACGTATCCGCGCGAAACGGAAAAAGTTCTCCGTTCGGCGGATCCCGGACTAGTAGTGATTGCGAATCGCGACTGGTTCATTTCCGATGTCGAATCGGTCAGCGTCGAGCCCTCGAGCGACATACTCGCCGCTGCGGTTAATTCTCTCCAAAACGCTGGGCATCAGGTGCTGATCGTCCAGACTGTTCCCCACTGGTTGGGACTGAAACGGTTGGACTGGGCGACGTGTTCGGGACTCGATATCATCACCGACGGCTGCCCGTGGACAATGTCTTCAGCGGCGGCGCGTGCACTACAGCGCGAGGGGGCTGACGTGGTCCGGGCCGTTGCGCTGAGAACCTCAGCAGACGTTCTCGACCTTTGGCACGACGTGTGTCCGGGGCGGGAGTGCAGTGCGGCTGGCCCAGACGGCCTCATCCGCTACCGCGATTCCGGGCACCTCACCGTGGCTCAAAGTGCCCAACTGTCCGCGAGCTTCGCCAAAGCCATTGCCAGCGCGAGCGGGTAGCAGGCCCGAACCCCAGCCCTACGGCATACCCTGAAATCATGGTGAGTTCAGTCATCCCATGCCCGACCTGCGGAACCAAGAACCGCGTCCCCGCGGTGGCCAAGGGGCATCCGCGGTGCCCGTCCTGCAAGAGCGACCTGCCGTGGCTGGTCGACGCGGGCGATACGGACTTCGACGCAGTGGTCGACACCTCGGCGCTGGTGGTTGTGGATCTGTGGGCGCCGTGGTGTGGACCCTGCCGCATGGTGGCCCCGGTCCTCGAGACGCTCAGCCGGGAATTCGCCGGGCGCATCAAGGTCGTCAAGGTCAACGTCGACGACTCCCCGGTGCTGGCACGTCGCTATCAAGCGCAAAGCATCCCGATGATCCTGCTGATGGATCGGGGTCGAGTGGTCGACACGATCATCGGGGCGCAACCGACTCCCGTCATGCGCGGCCGGATCACCGGGGCACTTCAGAAGCGGGAGTCGGCTGCGGGCCACCACCCCACGTCATAAACGCGGGTCAGCCGATCGCCCTATTCGGATTCGCGCAGCGACGGCAGCAATTCCTCTTCCATCGTCATCCGCAGCGGCTTGGTGAAGAAGCGGGTGAGGACGAGCATCACGCCGATGCCGAGGAACAGCCAGATCACGCCATACCGGAACGAATCGGGCGACAGGTTCACCCACAGCACCACCGTGGCAATGACGCCGAGCGCGGGCAGGATGACATTGCGGAAGATCTCCATCGGCGTGTTCACCAGCTTCTTGCGGATCGCGAAGTACACGATGACCGTCAGGTTGACGAAGCTGAAGGCCATCAGTGCCCCGAAGTTGATCAGCGCCGCGACGAAGCTGAGGTTGAGTGGGATCGCCAGCAGCGACACGAGGCCGACAAACAGGACCGAAAGCGCCGGCGTGTGCCACCTCGGGTGCACGAAAGAGAACATCCGGGAGATGGGGCCCCGGCCATTGCGGCCCATGACATAGAGCATGCGGGACACCGACGCGTGCGACGCCAGACCCGAGGCCAAGGTGGCCGCAAATGCCGCCGCCGTGAGGAAGGCCTTGAACAGATTGCCGCCGATGAGGAAGGCCATCTCCGGCAGCGCGCTGTTCTCCAGTGCATCCGCGCTGAACTCATCCATCGTCGGGAAACGCGACTGAGCGAACCAGCCGGCAATGAAGAAGATCGCCCCACCGATGAGCAAGGTGATGACGATGGCGCGCGGCACGGTGTCGGCGTCCTTGGCCTCCTCGGTGTACATCGAGATGGCATCGAAGCCGATGAACGAGAAGCAGACGATCGTCGCGCCGGTGATCACCGGACCAAGTGAGGCCCCCTCGTGCCACAACGGCGTCGTCGAGAAGGGCGTGCCATTACCCTCGCCGCGGGCCAGCGAACGCCAGGTCAGGAAGACGAAGACGACAATCAGGACGATCGAGAAGATGACCAGCACGCCGTTGAGTTTCGAGGTGTTGCTCATGCTGAAGAGCACCATGGACGTGACGACCGCGACCACGACAAACACCCAGAGCGCCGGCGTCACGTCGGGGAAGAAGGACTCCATATAGCTGCGCAGGATCAGGGCGTTGACCAGCGGAAGGAGCAGATAGTCAAGGAGGGAAGACCACCCGATGACGAAGCCGACGTTCGGGTGAATCGTCTCGGAGGCATAGGTGTATGCCGACCCAGCCGAGGGATAGACCCGCACCATCCGGCCATAGCTGATGGCCGTGAAGCCCATCGCCACCATGGCCATCAGGTAGGCCAACGGGACGACGTTGTTGGTCTCTTCCGAGACGATGCCGAAGGTGTCGAAAATGACGGTCGGGGTCATATAGCCCAGGCCGAGACCAACGATGGCCATCGTCCCGAGGGACCGGTTCAGATGCTGCGTGGATTGCGCCATTGCTTACCTCCAAAAAAGGCGAGCCGACTGCTCGGTGCTGCATGGCGCAACAGGCAGCGACCACTCAGTGAGCGGGATCATAGTCCTGCGCGTGGCAGCGCGTGCCGCAGGGCCACGCCGGATCTAAGGGCCCCTCCCCCGGGGATCAGTGCCGGCGCCGCAATCGTTCGACTCATCGGCGAGCTTCCACCCGTCCCGGGCCTCGCGGCCGTCACAAAAATCTCGGGGAAAACAGCCGACAGCCGGGAAGTCGTGAGTATGCTGCGGCAAGCCCAACGAGGACGAGTGAAGGATCTCCGCCGTACCGCCGGGAAGCACGCAGATTGTCGTGCGCGCCCAGACGGTTAGCGCGATTCGTTCGACGCTCATCCATCAGAGGCCCCATCCTCGGTCAATGGCGACCGAGGATGTGTCCCCCTAGAAGGAGCCCCATGACCAGACGACGCCCCCACGTCGCCCGCGCCCTCGGTGTCATCGGCACCGCTGCCGCAGTCGCGACCGCGCTGGCCGTCCCCGCAACCGCGGAGAGCAACAACAACATCTCGCGCAAACTGCGCCAGGCCGTCACGGCCCAAGGAGTCGCCCAGCACCTGAGCGCCTTCGACGCGATCGCCGCCGCCAACGGAGGCACCCGCGCCTCGGGAACCCCCGGGTATACGGCGTCGCGCGACTATGTCGTCGACCAGCTCCGCGCGGCGGGCTATTCGCCGACGGTGCAGGAGTTCAGCTTCCCGTTCTATCGGGAGCTGTCGCCGGCTCAGCTCAGCCAGGTTTCTCCCGACGCCACGGCATACTCCTCCCCTCTCGACTTCAGCTCGATGACCTACTCCGGCTCGGGTGACGTCACGGCGACCGTCGTCGCCGTGGACACCACGCTCACCCCATCGCTGACGAACACCAGCGGCTGCGAGGCGGCCGACTTCGCCGGATTCCCGGCCGGGTCCATTGCCCTGATGCAGCGCGGGACCTGTGCCTTCGGGATCAAGGCGGCGAACGCCCAAGCGGCTGGCGCCGTGGGTGCCATCATCTTCAACAACGGCACCGATGGTCGCACCGCCAGCTTCGCCGGCACCCTGGGCGCACCGCTGGTGACCATCCCGGTCGTCGGCACGAGCTTCGCTGCCGGCGTCGACCTGGGCACCCCGACGGGAACCGTTGCCCGGATGTTCACCAACACCGAGTCCGCGATCCGCCAGACCTGGAATGTCTTCGCGGAGACCGCGACTGGCAACCCGGACAATGTCGTCATGACCGGCGCGCACCTCGACTCGGTGATCGCCGGAGCCGGCGTCAACGACAACGGCAGCGGCTCCGCGGCGATCCTCGAGGTCGCCCGGCAGATGAAGAAGGCCAAGCCCGTCAACAAGGTGCGTTTCGCCTGGTGGGGCGCCGAGGAGCTCGGCCTGCTCGGCTCGCGTCACTATGTCGCGGACCTGGTCGCCAACCAGCCCGATGAGTTCGCGAAGATCGCTCTCTACCTCAACTTCGACATGGTCGGCTCGCCCAACTACGTCCGGTTCGTGTATGACGGCGACAACTCCGCCTTCCCGGTCGGCCCGGGCGCGGCGGCTGGGCCAGAAGGTTCCGGCGCCATCGAGGCTGCGTTCCACTCCTACTTCGCGGGCCAGAACCTCGCGTCCGCGGAGACGGCGTTCAGCGGGCGCAGCGACTACGGCCCCTTCATCGAACAGGGTGTCCCGGCGGGCGGCCTGTTCACCGGCGCCGAGGGTGTCAAGACGGCGGCTGAGGCGGCCATCTTCGGTGGCACCGCAGGCGTTGCGTATGACGTCTGCTACCACCAGGCCTGCGACACGCTGGCCAATGTCAACATGCAGGCGATCGACGAGAACTCCGACGCGATCGCGCACCTGGTCCTCACCTACGGGTTCGACACCCGCAGCGTGAACGGCACGGGCACCGGCCACCCGGTCTCGCCCCCCGGCCAGGAGGTTCCCGGTTCGCCCTCAGGGTCGACCTCGACCACCGGTGGCGGCCTGCACGACGACCACGAGCACGACGTGCGCGAGGCGAGCTGACGCGTCGCCTAAGCACCGTAGCGGCCCCCGAGACCACCTGGTCTCGGGGGCCGCTTGGCGTCGTGGCCGGCATACTCTCCTGGCGGGGGCGCGCGGTCTTTTGGGCCGGGCTTTTGGGCCGGGCGGGGCCCGGGGCGGTACTCTCCACCGACCCGCACCGCCGCACCACCCCGACGGGGGAATCCCGATGCCTCAGACCGTGTATGAACGGCTGGCCCCTCCCAGCCCGGTGGTCACGGCCGCCCTCGCCGGCTCCGCTCACGACGTCTTCTGGCTGCAGGACGCGGTCGCTGATCGCTACCCAACGCTGGGAGGCAACCACCGTGCGGACCTCGTCGTGGTCGGTGGGGGTTATGCCGGGTTGTGGACCGCGGTCCTGGCCAAACGCCGCAACCCCGGGCAGCGGGTAGTGCTCGTCGAGTCCGAAACCGTCGGGTGGGCCGCGTCGGGTCGCAATGGCGGCTTCTGCGAAGCAAGCCTGACGCACGGTCGCGAGAACGGGCTGTCGCGCTGGCCGCAGGAGCTGCCGGAGCTCGAGCGGCTGGGCGCGCAGAACCTGGACGCCTTCGAGCGTGACCTGATCGAGCTGAACATCGACGCGCAGTTCGAGCGGCCCGGCTTCCTCGCGGTCGCGGTCGAGGAGCACCAGGTAGCGTGGCTGCGCGAGTCGCCCGACGGCGACTTCCTCGACGCGGCCGCCGTGCGCGCCCACCTGAACAGCCCGATCTTCCTGGCCGGTTCGTGGGATCGCGCCCACACCGCACTGGTGCATCCCGGCAAGCTGGCGTTCGGGCTGGCGCGCGCCGCCGCGGACCTGGGGGTGGAGATCTTCGAACACTCGAGGGTCACGGCACTGGAGAGTGGGCGCACTGGTGCGGTCACGGTCCATACCGCGGCCGGCTCTCTCGTGGCGGAGCGAGTTGCGTTGGCCACCAACGTCTTTCGACCGCTGCTCAAGCGTGCCCGGCTGATGACGGTGCCGGTTTACGACTATGTCCTGATGACCGAACCGCTGTCCGCCGCGCAACTGGGCAGCCTCGGCTGGCGCGGCCGGCAGGGTTTCGGCGATCTCGCCAACCAGTTCCACTACTCGCGGCTGACGGCCGACAACCGGATCCTCTATGGCGGGTATGACGCGATCTATCACCTGGGCCGTCAGGTCCGGGCGGCGTATGAGGACCGGCCCAGTTCCTATGCCCGTCTCGCCGCGCACTTCCTGACGACCTTCCCGCAGCTCGAGGGCATCCGGTTCTCGCACCGTTGGGCGGGCGCCATCGACACGAGCACCCAGTTCTGCGCCTTTCACGGGCTCGCCCGCTCCGGCCGGGTCGCCTACACGGCCGGTTTCACTGGCCTGGGGGTCAGCGCGACTCGCTTCGCCGCCGAGGTCATGCTCGAGCGCCTGGAGGGGCTCGACACCCCGCGCACCCGCCTGGAGATGGTGCGCCGCAAGCCGCTGCCCTTCCCCCCGGAGCCCATCGCCACCGTCGGGATCGGGCTGACGAAATGGTCTCTGGATCGCGCCGACCACCACCAAGGCCGCCGCAACCTGCTGTTGAAGGCACTCGATAAGGCGGGTCTGGGGTTCGATTCCTGAGCTGTGGCCCAACTCAGCAGAGGGTGCGCTCAGGTCCACAGGATGCATCCTGTGGACCTGAGCGCACCCTCTGGTAGCAGAACTTAGGTCGGGGGCGGGCGACGGGAGTTCAGGCAGCGGGCGGGCGGTGTCGACACGGGCGGTATCACCGCAGGGGTGTCAGCGCTCTCCTGAGCACTGACACCGCTCGACGACACCGCATACCGGCCACCTGGTCGGCCGACCAGAGTACCAGCCATGGCGACCATCACTCTCGATACCACCGCGCTCAGCTCGAGCGAGATCTTCCTGCCCAGCGCGACCTCTGGTCGCATCGTCGGCCGCGGGCCGCATACCGTCACGCTGCCGGACGATCCGGCGCAGGTGCACACGATCCAGCATGAGCCGGGGATCGCGAGCCTGGTCAGCTTCACAGTCGATGGCGCTGGCATGTCGACTACCCGAGTGGGCTCGACGGCATACTCGAAGGGCGCGGCACCGACACCCTCGTCCTGCACGGAGTCGAGGTGAGCGTCGACGGCTCGACCCTCCACAACGGCCTCATCTTCGCCATCGCCGGACTGGAGACGGTGACACCGACGACGCCGCGGACCTACCGACTCCTGCCGGCCCTGGCGATCACCGTCCTGGTGGGCAGCGGTGCCCCCTGCCCCTGGACGTTCGGGATCACCGAATCCGGCACGATCACATATGACGCCGGGCTGGGCTTCCTCGCGGGCGCCGGCACCGACACCTTGGTCGTCGGCGGCCACGATGTGACGATCGACGCCCGGGCGATCAGCCATGTGGTGCATGGCCTGGAATTCACCATGACCGTGCGCGGCAGCAGCATCGTGCGCCGGCTGACGCCCGCGAGCTATCAGCTCTTGGCTGGCTCGGGCAATGTCGCCGATTTCCACTTCACGGTCGGACTCGACGGGCGTGTCACGATCCCCGCCCGCTATGCCGAGTTCAGCAGGGTCAACGGACCACTGCTCATCCTGCTCGGCCTGGAGGTGACGATCCGCAACGATGGTCTGAGCCAGCGACTGCTCGAACCGGACGCAGGGACGTGGCTTGCCGATGGCGAGTCGCAGACCTTCCGGATGATCCCGGCCCCGTACTTCGGCCTTCTCGGTGGATCGGGCATCGTCGGGGACTTCTCCTACCGGGTCGGCCTCGACGGGCTGATTTCCTATCCCGCCGACTGCGAACCCTTCCTCACCGGCGCCGGGACGAGCACGTTGGGCGTCGGCGGCTATCTCGTGCTGGTGGATGCCCGGGCGATGGACGGCGACCTCCTCGGACTGCCGAACGCCAATATCACCGCCCAAACGACCGACTTCCTGGTCGCTACCCTGATGCCGTCCGGGTATGAGCCGCAGTCCAGCAATGGCGTGTTCGGGTCGTCGTTTCGCCTGCACCGGGACGGCTCGTTGTCGGTACGGGACCTCAGTGGCGGGCGAATGAGCGTGGCCACGGTCGCCGCGGTGCGCATCGTCGGGCCGAGTCCTTTCTAGCCGGAGCGGGACCCGGGCGCGGTCACCCGACCCCAAGACCCCAGAACGAACTAGCCGACTCCCAACTCAGCAGAGGGTGCACTCAGGTCCACAGGATGCATCCTGTGGATCTGAGCGCACCCTCTGTTAGCAGAACTTAGGTCGGGGGGGCGGGGGACGGGATCGCTGGGGGTAGCAGCCTCGGATCCGCCGTCGGCCAGTCCTGCGGAGCAGCCCCCAGGGCCAGGAGCTGGCCGACCTGGGCGGCACACCACGGGGAGACCGGCCGCCGCCCATTCATCACCTCGTCGGCGAAGTCAGCCCACGGCATCCACTCCCAGGCCGCGACCTCCTGCGGGTGCGGTCGCGGGGCACTGATGGCTCGGGCCACCAGGACCGGGCAGGCCTCGTGCTCGACGATACCGAGCAGTTCCTCGCGGTAGCGGAACTGTGGCAAGACCAGCCGGAGCTCGGCGAGCTCCAGCCCCATCTCGTCCCGGGCCCGGCGGCGCACAGCGGACTCCAGCGGCTCCCCGGGGGCGGGATGACCGCATACGGAGTTGGTCCACAGCAGCGGGAAGGCCACCTTCGAGGCGGCCCGCTGAGTCAGCAGCAACCGGTCGCTGGCGTCGAAGGCATAGAGCGAAAAGGCCAGGTGAAGGGGGGTGTCGGCGGTATGGACAGTGTCCTTGCGCGCCGTCCCGATCGCGGCGCCGGCCGCATCGAGCAGAACGACCAGCTCGGGGATCGCGTCGGTCATGGCCACCTCCGTCATCGTCGGGTCCGATCGGGTGCCCCTGCGGTCCGGGGCCCGCCGAGCTCTGACGCGGCAGCCGGTGTGGCGGGCGCGCCGATCAGCTCGACGATGCGTCCAAAGACCCCGGGAAAGGTGCGGGCCGCGGGCACGATACTGGAGCGCACCCAGTTTGCTCGGGTCGCCGTCAGCAGCGTCGCTGTCAACAGATCGGCCCGGCGCGTGGCGCGTCGCCAGCCTCGCTCATAGGCTCGCGGATCGTTGGCCAGGATTGCCTCGATCGCCGCACCCGCTTGGGCAAAACCGACCGAGAGGCCCTCTCCGGTCAGGGCATCCACATAACCGGCCGCATCACCGACGAGCAGGCAGCGACCGACGACGCGGCGCGTACTCGCTTGGCGCAACGGTCCCGCACCCCGGATTGCACCGACCGGGACGCCGCGCGCCAAGCGCTCGCGCACCGCGGGGAAGTCTTCGAGGTGCACGGCCAGCGGCTGCCGGATCCGCGAGAGGACCGCTACCCCGAGCAGGTCGGCCGCTACCGGCGTGAGGTAGAGCTCAGCCGAGCGGCCCCAATGCACCTCGACATGGTCGAGCCCATGGGCGAGGGTGAGGTGCTGACGCAGACCCATGCGCCGCGGCCCCCGCGCGCGAGCCTGGACCCCCAGCGCTCGGCGCGCGCTCGAATGCAGGCCGTCGGCGGCCACGACATACCGCGCCAAGAGCGGCGGGACCGGCGGCTGATCGCCCGGGCCGGCCACCACCACCTGCACCCGGGCCCCGTCCTGCTCGAATGCGGTGGCCCGAGCGCTGACGATCTCGACCCCTGCGGCCCGGGCCGCGAGCGCAAGGTGGGTATGCAGTTCGGTGCGTCGGATGCCGCGGGCGATCCCGCCCTGGAAGTCCGCGGTGACGCTGCGGCCGCCGCGCACATACCGGATCCCCCGCACCGGCCAGCCCGGCGGGTCGACGCCGAGAGCGTGCAGCGCGTCCAAACCGGCGGGCATGAGTCCCTCGCCGCAGGCCTTGTCGATCGGGGTTCCGCGCGGCTCGAGCACCGTGACCGACAGGCCGGCGCGGACGGCATACAAGGCGGTGACCAGACCCACCGGGCCGCCGCCCACCACGCAGAGGTCACGCATCGCGAACCGCCGCTTCCGGTGCGTTGGCGCTCAGCGCCGCAAGCGCCGAGTTTTCGGTGCGGATCCGCACGCTGAGCAACCAGGCGTTGAGGATCGTGAAGGTCACGGCCGTGAACCAGGCGGAATGCACCAGCGGGAGCGCCAGGCCTTCGAGAACCACGGCGACGTAGTTGGGATGTGCGAGCCAGCGGTACGGCCCCGTGGTCACCCGTCCCAGCCCGGGCACGACGACGACGCGCGTGTTCCACTGCCGGCCCAAGGTCGCGATGCACCACCACCGCAAGGCCTGACTGGCCGCGACGACCGCAAGCATGCTCACTGCGAGCGCGGGCCGGAGCGGTCGATCGAGCAGCCACACCTCCGCCAGTGCGCCGACCAAGAGGCCGGTATGCAGGAGCACCATGGCCGGGTAGTGGCCCTGGCCCACCTCCACGCCGCCGTGGTCCCGGGCCCAGCGCGTATGCCGGGTGGAGACAACGAGTTCGGCCAGCCGTTCGAGCCCCACTGCGACGATCAGGGCGGTGAACAGGACGGTGGAGGTCATGGCGCGCACCCCGCGCGCAGCAGGACCAGCTCCAGACAGAACCCCGGGCCCATGGCCAGCAGCACGCCATACGAACCCGGCGCCGGCGGGCGCACCCGCAAGGTGTCGGCCAGGACGTGCAGGACCGAGGCGGAGGACAGGTTGCCGATCCGGGCCAGCGAATCCCAGGTCAGGGCGAGCGCGTCCCGCTCGACGCCCAGGGCCCCGGCCATGGCCTCGAGGACCTTGGGGCCGCCCGGATGCGCCACCCACCAGCCGATGTCCTGGCGGCGCAGACCGTGGGCGGCCAGGAAGCCATCGACGTCGGCGCGGACATGGTCGCGGACCAGGAGCGGCACCTCGACGCCGAGGACGATGCGCAAACCGCTGGCGCCCACGTCCCACCCCATGGCCCGTTCGGTGTCGGGATAGAGCCGGCTGCGCGAGGCGAGCACCTCCACCGGGCTAGTGGTAGCCATGGGCGTGGGCACGGTGTTGGTGTGCGCGGTGGGCGCGGTGTTGGTGTGCGCGGTGGGCGTGGGCGCGGTGGCGGTGGATGCGGCGCGCGCGGCTCCGGTGACGACCACGGCCGCCGCCCCGTCACCGAACAGCCCGCTCGCGATCAGGTTGGCAACCGAGGTGTCATCGCGCTGCACGGTCAGGCTGCACAACTCCACAGCGAGCAGAACGCCAACGTCGTGTGGGTGGCCGAGGAGATAGTCGTGGACCCGGGCGATTCCGGCCGCACCGGCCACACAGCCGAGCCCCACGATGGGCACGCGTTTGACGTCGGTGCGCATGCCGAGCCGGCCGGCGATCCGCGCATCGAGCGACGGCACGGCAAGGCCGGTCACCGTGGTGCTCACGAAGAGATCGACGTCCCGCGGCGTCAGGCCGGCCTGCTCGAGTGCGTCGCGCACCGCTTGGGCACCCAAGTCCACGGCCGTGGCGATGAACAGATCGTTGGCCTGCGTGAAGCCGGCCAGCTCGGCATACTGCTGGAGGGGGATGGCCAGGTGGCGGAACTCGACGCCGGCGTTGGCGTGCAGACGGTGCAGCACGCCTCGGTTGAGGGTTCGCTCCGGGTCATCGACGACGTCGGCGAACATCCGGGTCAGCTCAGCCTGCGGGTATCGATGGGGCGGGAGCACACCAGAGACCGCGGCGATATGGGACATCGTCCCCACCATACGGGCCAGCGACCGGCGGTTTGGCACGCACGGCCCGCGCTGGCGGCCCGCCCGTACCCTGACGGCATGTCACCACGGCCCGTGCGCGCCCTCGTCGCGGCGGCCCATCCGGGGCCGACTCTTGCCGTGACCACCTTGACGGCGCTGCTCGCGGGCGCTACCGGACGCCCGCTGGGGGTGGGAGTGCTCGTCACGGCGGCCGTTCTGGCGGGGCAGCTGTCCATTGGCTGGTCCAACGACCTCATCGACGCGACCCGGGATGCTCGCATCGGCCGGACGGACAAGCCGGTCGCCAGCGGCGCCGTCTCGGAACGCTTGGTCCGTCAAGCCATCACGATCTCGCTCCTGGCCTGCGTGGCGCTGTCCCTCGCGTGCGGGTGGCGGTCCGGGGTTACGCATCTCGCCTTGGTCGGGGCGGGCTGGGCCTACAACCTGGGCCTGAAGTCTTCGCTGTGGTCCGCGGTGCCGTATGCCGTGGCCTTCGGCGCACTTCCCGCGGTGGTCACCCTGGCCGGCCCCGATCCGCGCCTGCCTGTCCCGTCGCTCTTCGTCACGGGTGCGCTGCTGGGGGTGGGCGCCCATTTGCTCAATGCGCTGCCCGATCTCGCGGACGATGCCGCGACCGGGGTACGCGGCCTCCCGCACCGGCTCGGGGATCGCGGGAGCCGGGTTCTGGGGGCTGCCGCCCTCGCCGCCGCCCTGAGCCTGGCCGCCGGCTGGGGGTCCACTGGGTTTGGCGGCCCGTCCGGACTCCTGGGGGTCCTGGGCCCCGTGATGGCGTTCGGCCTCGCGGTGGTGCTCGGCCTGGGGGTGGTGCTCGGCCGGGGCCGTTGGCCCTTCGCGGCCGCGATCGCCGCGGCGCAGCGGGTGCTGAATGCAGTGGACATCCTTTAGTCCGCCGCGGTGTCAGCGTGCCGCCCGCGGGTACGCCAGGGCTGCAATCCACCGGAGCTGGACCTGTGCCCGGGCTGCGCCCCGCCTTCGATAGACGGTATCAGCAGTGGCTCGACC
>CALLZC010000045.1 GCA_937858995.1 uncultured Nostocoides sp. | reverse complement strand
GAGCCGCTCGAACCCGTGCTGCCGGACGGCTTGGAGCCGCTCGGTGTGAGCAGCTTCTGCACCGTGGCCTGCAGGTTCGCGGTGGCCAGCTTGACCTGCGCGCGGGCCTCTCCGCACGCCTTCAACTCGGCCTCGGTCGGATCGTTCGCCTCGATCGTGTCCGCCTGGTTCTGCACCGTGGCGCTCGGGCTGGCGGTGGGGGTTTCAGACTCGGTCGGCTCAGCTGTTTCGGTCGGCGTTGCCGCTTCGGTCGGCGTTGCCGATTCCGACGCCGTCGCGGTTGCGGTCGGCGTCGCGGATTCGGACGGTGTGGCCGTGGCCGACGTGGTCGGGCTGGGGCTGGTGGTCGGTTGCGGGACGGCTCCGAACACCGGCTCGCACGCGACCTCTTCGGCCGCGACCGCGGTGGTCAGGGCGGTGGTGGCCTGAAGGAGCACCGTGGGATCGACGCTGACCGTCTGGCCGCCCGAGCCAGAGCCCGAGCCGGAGGCCAGCCACGAGCCCGATCCCGACACCTCACCGGAGCCCGACGTAGAGCCGACGAGCGCGCCTGCCCCGCAGGAGCGGGGGCCGGCGCCGTCGGGGGGATCTGGCTTCGAGGCCATGTGGGCCGAACCGGATGGCGAGCCCGAGGTCCCGCCACCGCCGGCGCCCACCGGGCTGATCGAGACCTTCCCCTTCGCTCCCGCCCCCATCGCTTCGCCGCCGCGGGCTGGCAACCCAGAACCACCTCGGGTACCAGCCCCCGGGGTGCCGGTGCTCGAGCAGTGGGGCGGGCCTGGTGACCGGAATGGCCAGGACGTCACGGTGCTGCGCCCGGCGCCCGAGATCAGCACCGCAACCGAGAACAGCCCGGCTTCCTTCGAGGAGCTCACCGTCGCACGCAGCCAGCTCGCCCTCGACGGGCATAGCACGCTCATCGCGGCCCTGAGATGCCCATCGGGTCACCTGACGCCGACCTATCAGGCCCACTGCCGCGTATGCCGTGCCGTCGTCGATCCCGGGCCCGAACTCTTGGTGCCCCGCCCCACACTGGGGCTCCTGGTCCAGTCCTCAGGTCAGCGCCTGGACCTGGATCGGGACATCTTCTTGGGCCGCGCGCCCACCATCCCGGACGACTTCGTCGGTGACCCACCCCACCTGGTGCGGCTGGACGATCCAACCCTGGAGGTCTCCGCACAACATCTGGGTGTCGCCATCCAGGACTGGACGGTCTCGGTGACCGACCTCGGGTCGACCAATGGCACCGAGGTCATTGCCTCGGATGGCCAGCACTTGCACCTCGCCCCGTGGAATCCCCTGCCCATCGAGATCGGCGCTGTCGTCATTTTGGCGGGCACGGTTCGGCTGGCCTTCGAGGCCGGACCATGAGGTCGCCACAGCAGGCTCCGGAGATTCCCGGCCATACCTATGTCCGCCTGATCAGCAACAAGGGTGGCTTCGGCGATGTCTACCTCTTCGAAGAGGTTGCGCTGCATCGCAGCGTCGCCATCAAGGTGATTCGCGATACGGCCCTAGACCCCGCAACGCAGAGCCGGTTCGAAAACGAGGCCCGGACCATGGCCGGCCTCGAGCACCCCAATGTCGTGCGGATCTATGCGACCGGTCGGGCACGCGACGGCCGGCCCTATATCTCGATGATGCACTGCCCCAAACCCACGCTCGCGCAGCGCGCCGCGGCCGGGCAGTTGCCCTTGTCGGAGGTGTTGGACATCGGCATCTCGGTGGGCGGTGCCATCGAGAGTGCGCACCGTGCCGGGGTGCTACACCGCGACATCAAACCGGCGAACATCCTCACGATGCCCTGGGGTGCCGCGGGGCTGACGGACTTCGGCGTCGCAGCCTCGCTCTCCCTGGACACCGACGATGACGATGCCGGGGTGTCCATCCCCTGGTCGCCGCCCGAGATGCTGTTCACCACGACCCGCGGGTCGCCCGCCTCGGACGTCTACTCGCTCGCCGCCACGCTCTGGCACATCCTGGTCGGCCGCTCGCCTTTCGAGGTCCCCGGCGGCGACAACTCGCGGATGACCCTGATGAGTCGGATTCGCGACATGCCGGCACCGATGACCGGTCGCGCCGATGTGCCCTCCTCGCTGGATCGCACCCTGCAACGCGCCATGGCGAAGTCGCCGGCCATGCGCCCTCAGTCGGTGGCCGAGTTCGCCCGCGCCTTGCAAGCCGTGCAGCAGGAGCTGCGTGCGCCCATGACCCCCTTCGTGGTCCTGGAGACCAGCCAGGCCCGCCCGGTAGGCAGTCCACGGGCGCGCTCGGACGACGTCGCGCGCACGAGCCGACGCTCACAGCTGGGTGGCGAGGACTCGGCATTCTCGAGCTCCGGGGTCCAGCGCGTCCCGGTCATCGGCGACTCCAGTTCCGACCGGCTGAGCTCGCGTAGCGGATCCTCCGACGGCCGCCCGAGCGCCGGCAGTTCCCGCGCGGACGATCTCGAGGGACTTGGCGATGGCGTGCAGGGGGACCGCACCGCATACGGGGCATCGGAACCGGCGGAACGGGTCGTGGGCACCTGGGCCTTGGTCCTCGCGGCCGTGCTCATCGCCGTGGTCGCGCTGGGGGTCGGTTACCTGATCTTCGGCGGCGAGGGCGCGGACAGTGAGCCGCGGTCGGTGAGCACGCAGTCGGCTGCGGATCCGGGGTCCGCACTGGCCTCGCTGCCGCCGGGTGAGCTCACCGTCACCGGCACCTGGGTGAAGGATGGAAGGCCACGCTTCGCCTGGACGTATGCCGCTGCGCTGGACTCGGATCGCTATCGAATCGTGGTCTCCGGTGGGGAGGAGCTCATCGTGGACGAGCCCACGGTCAGTGTCCCGGTGTCGAGCAGCACCCAACGCGTGTGCGTGCGCGTTCAGGTGGTGCGCGCCGGTCCCCAACAGCAGGGCCAGGGCCTCAGCCCGCAGACCTGTGTTACGCGTCCGTGAGCCCATGGGTGCCGACTCCGTGACCTGGAAAACGAGGACATTCTCCGGCCGCCCGCGGCTCCTACGCTGCGCTTGTACCCCCACCCGAAGGAGCTCAGCGTATGCGGCGCGTCCGTAGTCGGACCGTCGCCGCCATCACCGCCGCGGCGTTGGTCCTGACCACGTGGGTAGGCCTTGTCGTGCTGTCCGACGCCGAACCGGTTCGTCATGTCCCCATGAACGACTCGGGGGTGTGGGTGACCAATGACGAGGCCGGTCAGCTGGGTCGGCAAAATCGGACCGCGGGCAGCCTGGATGCCGTGCTGGCCCGCAGCGGCGCCCCCGCCGGGAAGCCGGGACGACTCGACGTCCTGCAAGACGGCGATTCGGTGCTCCTGCACGATCGGGATGCGGCCACCCTGACGCCGGTTGACGTGCTCCTCGCCGTCGCCCGGGACGAGGACCGGGTCGCGATCGCCCCCGACGCCCGGGTCGACATGCGCGGTGGCAGCATCGGCGTCCTTGATCCGGTCTCGGGCAGCCTCTGGGCGATGCGCTACGGAAGCGACCTGCCGGTGACCTCGCTCGCCGCACTGAGCAAGGACGCAAAGCCGCTGGCCTCGGTGGGCACGGCGCGGGATGCGGCCGCACTGACCATTTCCGGCTCGGGGCTGGTGCAGGCTCGCTCCCCGTCCGGCAAGCAGGTCGAGTTGCGTCCGGTCGGAACGGGATTCGCCGAGCCCGCCGCCGCCGCCGCGCGTCCCATGACGGCGCTGTCAGAGACCATGGTCGGCGATCGCGCCATTGCCATCGACCGGGCGACGGGGGTGGTCGAGGTGTCCGGCAAGCACACCGGAGAGCTCGCCGCCAGGGATCGCCTTGCGATCCAGACCCCCGGACCGGAACGTCGCGATGTGCTCGTCGCGACGCGCAACCACCTTGTGGCCGTGCCCCTCGCGGGGGGCGAACCCCGCGTGCTGTTTTCGGGGGCGAACGGCACACCCGCCAAGCCGATTGTGCACGGAGACTGCGTATTCGGCGCCTGGTCCGGCCGCCCGGCACGGGTGGTGCGGGCTTGTGGCGACCAGAACGCCGAAGAGGTTGCCGTCGAGGGCGACGTCGAGCTGAGGCAACCGGTCTTTCGCACCAATCGGGGCAATATCGTCCTGAACGACGCGCGACAGGGACTCGTCTTCGATGTCATTGGCCGCCGGATGGTCGGCAATTGGCTGGATATCAAACCGCCGCAGAGCCCCGACGACAAGGCGGACGATGAGGCACCGATCGCCGACAGCGACGGCAAGCCGCGTGCCGTCGCCGACCGGGCAGCGGGGCGCGAGGGGCGCACGAATCAGATCTTCGTCGTCGACAACGACCGCGATCCAAGCGGTCGGGTGCTGGCTATTCGCAGCGTGAGCCGGGTGCGTGGCGGGAGCGTGTCCATCGCTCCCGACGGACAGTCCGTCGGCGTCTCTTTCGCCTCGGGCTCCTCGGCCGTGACCTTCACCTACACGATCGACAACGGGAGGGATTCGGACACCACGACCGCGCGGGTCGAGCGGGCCCGACGAAACACCAAACCCAAGCTCGTCGAACGCACGACGAAGCCGAAGTGGGTGGCCACCGCGGGCGGGGCACTGGTCCTACCGGTCACAACCGAACTGCGAGACGCCGAGAGCGACCCACTCGCGGTGGCCAGTGCCCGATCAAGCGCCGGAGCGGTAGTCATCAGCCCGGATGGCACGGGCATCGAGTTCACGCCCACGCCCGATGCGGTGGGTCAACAGAGCGTGGAGGTCGAGGTCACCGACGGCCGCGCGAGCATCAGGCTGGATATCCCGGTGACGGTTGTGCGGAGCCAGGACGAGGACAAGGTTCGCGCGACCGCCCGCCCCGATGTGGCGGGGGGTTTTGAGGGCTCCGAGGTGGCCCTGTGGCCGGTGGCCAATGACCTGCCCGGGTCGGACCCCGAGGACCCGGAGGCCAAGCTGGAGCTGTCAGGGGTCGTCACGAGCGAATCGGACAAGGTCAAGGTCACCACCGACACCGACAGCGGACGGGTCGGCGTCATCGCCCAGGAGGCCGGTACCTACTTCCTCGACTACACCCTCGCCTACGGCGCTGCCCCCCTGACCTCGGGGGCGATCCGGGTCGACGTCGTGGAGCGTCCCAAGGAGGCCCGGCCGCCGGTCGCCATGCCGGACTCGAGCGTCATACACGGGGACAACCCGAGCGTGGTGGACCTGCTGGCCAATGATCGCGATCCCGGGGGGTCGGTGCTCACGGTGGAGAGCGCGCAGCCGAGCGATGCCGCGGCCTTGTCGGTCGCGGTGATCAGCGGGCGCTGGCTGCGGATCGTTCCGACGCAGGGGCGGGGCTCCAAGGCCACTCACCACACCATCCGCTACCGGGTCAGCAACGGGCGGGCCACGGCCACCTCGGATGTGGTGGTCACGGCGCTGCCCGCCGTCATACCCGAGGTGGTCACCGCGCGCGCGGACCGGGCCACCGTGCGCACGGGCGATACCGCCCTCATCAACGTCCTGGACAACGACAGCACCGCCGGCGGCAGCCCGCTGACGCTGCTGGCCCTGCTGCCCGGCTCGGAGGTTGCCGGGCAACTGCCGATCGCGGATCCGTCCGGTCGCGAGAAGCAGGACCTGGGGACCGCCTTCGCTGTCGGCTCGGCAGTGCGGTATGTCGCCCCGTCCGGCGTCAGCGTCGCTCGCAATGTGGTGGTGGAGTATGTCGCCACCACCGCCACCGGCGAGCGTGCCACCGGCCTGATCACGGTCACCATCGAACCCGAACCCAGCGAGCAACGGCCCAACTCCGCTCCCCAACCGATCCCGATTCCGGCTCGCGCGGCCGCCGGCGAAACCATCACCATCCCGGTGCCCGGTGGCATCGACCCGGACGGCGACTCCACGATCGTTGCCGGAATCGCCTCGGCGCCCACGCGAGGGCGGGTCATCGGCTTCAGCCCGACCTCCCTGACCTACCAGGCCTATCCGGATGCCGACCCCGGGCCGGACAGCTTCCGGTATCGCGTGGTGGATCGCTATGGGACGGAGAGCAGTGCCCGCATTCAGGTGGGAGTGACGCCGCCTCAGCAGCTCCAGGCGGCCCTCGCGGTTCCCGACACGATCACGGTCGAGCCCGGGCGCACCGCCTTCGTCAACCCCCTGGAGAACGACCTCATCGCTCGGGGGGATGCGGTGCAGCTGGAGTTGGTTGCCGGCGACAATGACGCGGACCAGGCCCGGCTCGACGGCCCCCGCGGCCCGGTGACCGCGCCCGCGCCGGCCGCGGGAGCGCGACCGCTCGTCGTCCCCTATGTGATCACCGGGCTCAGTGGTCCGAGTGCCCCATCGACCATCACCGTGCGCGGCGAGAAGGGTGCCCGCAATCCACCGCGCGTCAGCGATGTGGTGGCGAAGGTGACGACCTCGCCGACCACCACGGTGGATGTCCTCGAGCGGGCCTACGACCCGGATGGCGACGCATCGGATCTGCGCGTCTCGGTGGCCGATCCCACCGCGCGCGTCGACGGTGGCAAGGTGACGCTCAAGGTCGTGGAGCGGATGCAAGCCGTGCCCTTCACGGTCACCGACGCCGACGGGGCCGCGACGGTGGGCGTCATTTATGTGCCCGCCGCTGGATCTGGTGGCCCCTACGTCCCGGCCGGCAAGGTCCTCTCGGTCGACCCCGGCAAGAGCAAGACCATCAGCCTGTCCGACTACATCACCTCGCCGGCGGGTGTGGAGATTTCCGCGGCGTCCTCCCGGCGGATCTGGCCCAGCCCAGCGGGCGCCCTCGAGGTCGTGGTCAAGGGGGATCAGGCTCGCTCGGTGCAGGTGTCCGCGAGCGCGGATTACCGAGGACCCGCGGCCGTCGTGCTCGAGGTGCGCGCCGGGGCTCAGTCCACCGTCCTGAGCATCCCGGTCCAGGTCGGTCCGAAGGTGCCGAAGCTGAGTTGTCCCGAGTCGCCCTTCACGGTCTCTGCCGGGGGGGAAGCGCTCCTCTTGGACATCGCCAATCTGTGCCACGTGTGGACGCCAGAGCCGGAAGCCCTTGCGCAACTGACCTATTCAGCGCGGTGGCGAGACCGCGACCTGGCCGGCGTGGCGATCCGCGGCAACCGATCACGCCAGATCTCCCTGTCGGCGCTGGCGAGTTCAGCTGTGGACCAACGCGGGACTCTGATCGTCTCCGTTGACGGCTTCGAGGGGGTGACTGCGGATCTGGACGTGGTCGTCGCGAACGTCCAGCCACCGACCCTGGCGCCCGTGCGGCTCGACCGGGTGCGCAGCGGTGAGCGGGTGAGCGTGGACATGCGCAGCTACCTGACCAGCGCCCTGCCCAAACCCGAGGTCGTCGTCACCGACCTGCGCAAGCTGTCGGGCCCGGACGTGAGCGCGACGCGAGCGGGCTCGCGGATCGACCTGAGCGTTGGATCCGGCGCCTCCGGTGTGGTGACCTTCCTCGCCGAGGTGAGCGATGCCGGGGCGGCGAGCAACCGGCGCGCCCAAACCACCGTGACCCTGGAGATCTTCGGGGTGCCGGAGGCACCCTCCGGGGTCGTGGCAGACGACACGATCATCAGCGGGCGGGTGACCCTGCGCTGGGCCGCGGGGGCAGCCAATGGCTCGCCCGTCGACCATTTCCTGGTCGAGGGCGGTGGTGTCGAGCAGCGCTGTCCCGCATCCCCGTGCCTGATCACGGGACTGTCCACCGGTTCGCGCGTCAGCTTCGTCGTGCGCGCCCACAATCAGGCCGGCTACAGCGCCCCATCCGCGCGGTCGCCCGAAGTGTCGGTCGACAGCATTCCGGGAGCAGTCACCGGCTTGACGGCAACCGGGGTCGGCGACCGGCAGGTGCGCCTGTCCTGGGGCAGCGCGCCGTCCTCGGGCTCACCGGTGCGCAACTATCGGGTCACCTGGGCGGGGGGCGCCCAAGACGCGGGGACCCAGACGTCCGTGGTGGTCACGGTTTCGAGCAATGACCAGGCCTACACCTTCACGGTCGTCGCCCAGAACGACGCGGGTCGCGGGCCGGCAGTGAGCGCGAGCGGCCAGTCCTTCGGCCGCCCGGAGAGCCCGCGCGGCTTCAGCGCCGAAGGCGATGGTGGCGGCAGCGTGACGCTGAGCTGGTCGCCGGTCAGCGCCAATGGACCCGGGTCGGTGACCTACAGCGTGACCGAGAACGGGGCGAGTATCTGCACGACGAGTGCGACCTCGTGCAGCCACACGGTTGCCCTCGATGGTTCCCGGCATACCTATTCCCTGACGGCGAAAAATGGCGCCGACCAGACGTCGAGCGCGGCCACGGCCTCGTATGACGCGATCGGTCGCCCCGACCCGATCGGCACGCCCGCGGTCACAGCCTCGGGCAGCGATGGCGCCGCCGTGGTGTCCTATTCGACCGGACGCACCAATGGGGGCGCCGGGACGCTGCGGATCCTCAGCGACGGCAACACAGCGGCCACCCTCGGCGTCCCTGCCGACGGCACCCGCGGCACCGAGACCATCAACGCCGGCGCCAATGGCATTCAGCACTACATCACGCTGCAGTTGTGCAACGAGCAGGGCCAGTGCGTCGAGTCCGGGGCCTTTGCGGTGACTCCGTATGGCCCCTTGTCGCCGCCGACCGTTACGGCGAGCCTGGGCACCGACGGCGCCTCAGTCGTCTTCTCCGCCAGCGGTTTCGGAAATGGCCGAGACGCCACGCTGTCGGTGACCGTCGATGGCACCACGGTGGCCTCGAATCGTCAGTGCAAGGCGGCCACCTGCTCGATCAGCGATGCCCGGGCCGCCACCCCCGGGACCACCGTCACGGTGGTGGCGATTCTCGTGCGCAAGACCGACGGGCAAAGCCTGTCGTCGCCAGCGGTGACCGTGGACATCCCCGCAGCGGCAACGCCGACGGTCGACCTGAGTGGCAGCCCGAATGACGCCGGATGCGGTGGGGCGGCGCAGGCCGGGACGTGCTACGCGCTCGCGATCACTCTCGGTGACTTCCCGCAGACCGCGACGTGTGTGGTGACCGCCACCAGCGGGGATGCCGTCAATGCCGCCATCGCGGTGGGCACTGCGTGGTCGCTCGGCAACGGGACCAGTGGCATCGGGGACTATGACGGCTCCTCGCTGACGGTCACGTGCGCCGACTCGTATTCAGATAGCTGGTCCCGATGACGGAAAGGTACCTCGCATGAGCCTGCACGAGGACGAGGCCCGGTGGTTCGCCGAGACCTTCGACAAGATGGTGGCGAATATCGAGTTGGCCATCAGCGGCAAGGAGCGGGTCATCCGGGAGGCACTGACGTGTCTCTTTGCCGGTGGGCATCTGCTCCTGGAGGACAACCCCGGCACCGGCAAGACCCAACTGGCCAAGGCCTTGGCCAACACGGTGCAGGGCACTCAGAGTCGGATTCAGTTCACGCCCGACCTGCTGCCCAGCGACATCACCGGGGTGATGATCTATGACCAGCGCACCCAGCAGTTCGCCTTCCACACCGGGCCGGTCTTCGCCAATATCGTCCTGGCCGACGAGATCAATCGCGCCTCACCCAAGACCCAATCGGCGCTCCTGGAAGTCATGGAGGAAGGCCGGGTCACCGCCGAGGGCAAGGCGTATGCCGTCGGGTCGCCCTTCATCGTCATCGCCACCCAGAATCCCATCGAGCAGGCGGGGACCTATCGGCTCCCGGAGGCGCAACTCGACCGCTTCCTGATGAAGACCTCGATCGGCTACCCCGATCACGATGTGACCGTGGCCTTGCTCGCGGACGCCGAGGCACGCGATCGCAGCGCGAGTGTCGGCCCGGTGATCACCTCCGCCGTTCTGAGCCAGATGAGTGAGCGGGTGCACCGGGTTCACGTGGACCCGGCCATCTTGAGCTATGTCGCGCACCTCGCCGAGGAGTCGCGCCGGCACCCGCACGTCATACTCGGCCTCAGCGTGCGTGGGGGGTTGGCCTTCATCCGCTGCGCGAAGACCTGGGCGATCTCGCAGGGCCGGCCGTATGTCACGCCCGATGACATCCGCGACCTGGCGCAGCCCATCCTCGGGCACCGCCTGCTCCTCGGCGACGAGGCGCAGTTCACCGGCGTGCGGGTCGCGGACGTCGTGGACGACCTGATGAGCGACGTTGCGGCGCCGGCATACCGTGCCCGCTGAAGCAGCCACACCGCAGCCGTCCCCGCGAGTTCGGGGCGGCTCCGCGCGCCGGGACCGGGGGCGGCCGGCGCGACCCCGCGCCGCGCGCTGGGCGAGCAGCACGCGCAGGATCGCCGTCCCGGCGTGGCTGAAAGGTGCCCTGGGGGCGCTGTGGTTCGTCTCGCCCTTGGGGTGGGCGGTGGCGGCTCTGGCCGTGGCGTGCGCCATCGTGGGAACGGCTCTTGATTGGACCGAGTTCGGCTATGCCGCAGCCTTTTTCACCATTCTGCTCGCACTGTCATGTCTCCTCACCTTCGGTCGCACCCGACTTGAGGTCCGCCTGCGCGTGCACCCGACCCGGGTCACCTCCGGTGAGGTCGCGGTCGCCGAAGTGCGGGTGCGCAATCTCGGCAAGGCCCCGCTCTTTCCCGTCCCCTTGGAGCTGCCCTGCGGTGACACCTCGATCCGCTTCCTCGTGCCAGCCCTGCCGCCCGATCAGGATCACGACGAACTCGTCGTCTTGCCCACCGACCGGCGTGGGGTCTATGAGATCGGGCCGGTCACGACCCTGCGTGGCGACCCGTTGGGGCTCATCCGGCGGGCGATGACTTGGGGCGAGCGCAGTGCGCTCTTCGTGTACCCGAAGATCGTCGGTCTGCGCGGTTTCACGACCGGTGTGCTGCGCGACCTCGACGGACAGGCCACCGCCGACGTCTCCCAGAGCGACCTGGCCTTCCACGCGATCCGCGAGTATGCGCCCGGGGATGACTTCCGGCATATCCACTGGGCGACGACCGCGAAACGCAGCTCCGCCTCAGGAGCAGCCGACCTGATGGTGCGGCAGTTCCTTGATACTCGGCGAACGCACATCGGCGTGGTCCTCGACACTCACGAGGAGTCCTACGACACGGCGGATGAGTTCGAGCTGGCGGTGCAGATTGCCGCCTCGATCTCGTCGCGGGCGATCACGGACGCCATCGACCTGTCGCAAGCGTGCTGGCCGCACCTCTTGCCCGCCACCGGCGGTCAGCGCGCGCGCGACATCTATGCGCGCGCCGAATGGGGGCCGGCGAGCCCGATGGCCGGAGCCACCGCCTTGGCGCGGGCGGCGCCCAATATCAGCGTCGCCGTGATCGTCACGGGCTCGGCTGCGGATGCCGACGTGATCACTCGGACGGCGGCCGCCTTCCCTGCCGGGACCGCCAGCATCACCGTGCGGACCAAGCCGGGCGTTCACCTGCAACGCCAACGGGCCGCTGGCCGCATACTGCTCTGGGTCGGTTCGCTGGCCGATCTGCCGAGGGCGCTGACGTCAGGGGGAGCGCCATGACTGCGACCGCCGCGGGCCGCTCGCTCGCCCGTTCGCGCACCCGGTCGTGGCACCCAGAGCCGCAGCACGCCCACATCGACCGGAGCTTCGCGGCGCTCGGTGTGGTTGTGGGCCTGTTGCCGTGGGGCAGCACCTTCGGTTCCTGGCGCTATCTGGCCGTGGGGGCTCTGGGCGCGGTCCTCGGGATCGGCTGCGCGGTTGTGGTGCGGTGGTCCGGTCGGGTCTGGCTGGGCTCGGCGGGCGCCGCACTGGTGGTCTTCGGGGCGCTCATCTTCGTCGTTGCGGGTGGTCCCGCACCGACGCGGGCGGACCTGACGAGCGCCACCCTGCTGCCCGTCACGGGATGGAAGCAACTGCTCTCGACGGCGCCGCCGGTGGATGCGGCCCGCGAGCTGGCTGGCCTGCCCTTTCTTCTCGCCGTGCTCGCGGCGGTAGCCGGCGTGATCATCGCGGGGACGACTCGCTCGTCCTGGGCCTGTTCTCTGCCCGCGATCGCCGTGACCGTCGTGACGATCGCCACCGGCACACCGGACGCCTGGCGACCCGAGCTCGTGGGACTCGGCGGCGCGATCCTCGCGGTGGTGTGGGCTGCCTTGCGTCGTCGCCGCCGGCTGCGGATCGTCGGCACGGGCGGTGGGGCGCGACAACAGCTGGCCATTGCCGCCGGCTTGCTCAGCGCGTCCGCGCTGCTTGCCTGGGTGGCCGCGCCCCACCTGCCGGGCATCGATGCGGAACGACGCTTCGGGTTCCGCTCGCTGGTCGCCCCCCCGTTCGACATCACCGAATATCCCTCGCCGCTCTCGGGTTATCGCAAATTCACCGAGCCGATGGACCAGTTGTGGTCGCAGGAATTGCTGACGACGACCGGGCTCCCAACAGGCTCGCGGCTGCGCCTCGCGGTCCTCGATCACTATGCCGGTTCGGTCTGGAGCGCGGGCAGCGCCACCGCGTCGGGGGGAACATTCGAGCGGGTGGGCAGCACCATCCGTACCGATGGTGTGACCTCCACGGCCCCGCAGCAGGTCCGCATCACCGTCGGGCCGGCATACGCAGCGCTGCCCGAGTTGAAGTCATGGGTGCCGGGGGTCGGGGCCTGGTCCTCGGTGCACTTCTCTGGGCCACGCGAGGAGCAACTGCGGTCGTCGTTGCGCTACAACCGCACCACCGCTCAAGGCCTGATCCCGCAGGGGCTCGCGCCGGGTGACGTGGTCACGCTGAGCGCGCGTCCCATTGCGCTGGCCCCCCAGGGTGGCTTCTCGCCCTTTCGCGCCTCGCTCATCGATGCCGGCTCGACCGCCTTCGTCTCCGGCCTGGCTACACAGTGGGCCGGCCCCGCGGAGTCGGTGTGGACTCGGGTGGTCACGACCGGCCAGCAACTGCGTGACAGCGGTGTGCTCAACGGGGGGCCGCAGATCATGCCAGGGCATTCGCAAGGGCGGCTGACGGCCTTCCTGGCCAACCCGATCGGCACCGACGAGCAGTATGCCGCCGCCTTCGCCCTGCTCGCCAACGAACTCGGCATGCCCACCAGGGTCGTGCTGGGTGCCGTCATACCGGCTGAAGGCTCGATCCGCGGCAAGGATGTGCGGGCCTGGGTCGAAATGCGCAGCGCGACCGGGGAGTGGTTCGCCCTCGCCAACGATGCCTTCATGCCGGCTGCTGGCGATCGGGCCAACCAGCTTGAGCCCGAGAAGGCGCAACCCATCGATCACCCCAATGTCCCGCCGCCGGTGCCCGACCGGCCGCCCGGGGACACCGACTCGCTGTCCGATGCCGAGGCCGGGCTGCTGCGCCCCAAGAGTGGGGCGTCGGGGGCGAGCCCGGAGGACCGGATTGATTGGCCGCCCTGGCTGGTCTCTACCGTCGCCGTGGCGGGCCGGCCGGCCGGCGTGCTGGGCGCAGTGGCCCTGCTCTTCGCCGGCGGGCGCTCCAGTCCGCGCTGGCGGCGTCGGACCACGGGCTCGCCAAGTCGCCGGCTGGCCTCGGGCTGGCGGGACCTGCTCGATCACAGCCGCGACCTCGGAACGCGCGTCGACGCGCTGGCCACGCGGCGCGAGCAGGCGCAGGTGATTGGGCACCCGGACCTGGCCGCGGCCGCCGATGCGGCGGTCTTCGGCGTGGGGGATCCGACGGAGCAGGACATCCGGCGCTTCTGGGATCAGGCACGCGCGGCCCGTCGGGCGCGCAGCCGCCTGGCTCCCTGGTGGCGGCGCCTGCTGCGACCGTGGAACCCGCGCAGCCTGCTGGCCCGTGATCGAGCACCGCGGGTCCCCACGGGACGACGCCCCGGAGGCCGGGAGCGCTCGGTGGCTCGAGCCGCAGGGGTTGCGCCATGACCGGGCTCGGCGGCGGGCACGCGATGGGGTGCGCCGTGGTTCGCGGCGCGCCACCCGAGGAGATTCGGTTGGCGCGCGATGAGGCGAGTGCCGGCATACGGCTGCACTGGGGGGCCACCAGCGCCGGGGGGGCTCGAGATGCCAACGAGGATGCCTACTTTGCCGAGCCACCGGTCTTCTTGGTCGCTGATGGGATGGGCGGCCACCGCGACGGTCGCCAGGCCTCCACGCGGGTCGTCGCGGCGTTCTCGGCGTTCGCCGGTCGCGAGTGG
>CALLZC010000044.1 GCA_937858995.1 uncultured Nostocoides sp. | reverse complement strand
AGAGGACGGCATACGAGATAGGAGTCCGTCTCGTGGGCTCGGAGATGTGTATAAGAGACAGGAATCACCCACGCCGCCAGGCTAGCCCCAGAACAGATCAAGTCCGGCGTTGCCGCCATCGACTGGTGCGCGCGTACCCCGACCACGCAGGCGGCGCATCACCCGTATGGGCCGATGCGGCCCCGAGGCGGGCGGCACTCAGTGCCAGGAGCGCAGGGCAGAGGCGAGGTCCGCCACCGTGGTTTCGCTGCGGGCGAGCGCCATGACCAACTCGTAGGCTGCGTCATCGGGCGCGTCCATCGAGACATCGTTCAGCCCGTAGAACACAACGGTGGCCAGCCAGCCAAGGCGTTTGTTGCCATCGACCAGCGCGTGGTTGCGGACGATCGAGTCGAGCAGAACGGCAGCCTTGGTGTCGAGGTCGGGGTACACCTGGTGGCCATACAGCGCGCTCCGCGGCCGGTGGGCAGCAGCGTCGAGCAGTCCGATGTCCCGGATCGGTCCTACCCCGAGGTCGTTGGCCAGTCTCAGAAGGTCGTCGAGGCAGAGATAGGTCGTCACCGACCCAGGCGCTCCAAGAGGTCGGCATACCGGGCCCGCGCGTGCGTCGAGAGCTCACTGACTCGATCCTCGTGAATCCGCCGGGCGGCGGCATCGCGGATGGCTCGCACCGTCGCCTCCTGCTTGCTGATCCCCTGAGCCCCCGCAAGCAGCGCAAGCGCACGCTCATCGTCGTCCGTCAGTCGCAACGTCATCGCCATACGGGTCATGGTACCAAACTGGTATCACGCAGCGTCACGCCTCAGGGTCACAGGCGCCCCGCTAGAGAATCAGATCCAGCGCCGGGCTCACCTCGCCCCCGGGGTGCTGAAGGCGCTCAGGAAGCGGTTGCGGAAGTCTGCCATCGGCCAGACCGGTGCCCCTGCGTCCGGTCGCAGCCCCGCCTGCCACCCCCAGTCCGCGATCGCGTCGAGCACGCGCGGGTCGCGCGCCAGGATGCTGATCGGCACATCCCGGTTCCCGCCATAGCCACTGATGATGGTGGACGGTTGGTGGTCGCCGAGCAGGACGACCACCAGGTCATCGGTGCGCTGGCGCTCGACGAAGGAGAGCAGACTATTCAGGGAGTAGGCGATGGAGGTGCGGTATGCCGCGGGCACCTCCGCGCGATCGCTCCACAGGTCCGCCGCCGTGACCGCCTGCTTGCGGATTGCGTGGAAGATCGAACCGTCGCCCAGCTCGGCCCAACCCACGGTCGTCGGCAAGGGCGCCCACGGCCCGTGACTCGAGGTCAGGGCCACCTCGGCCATGACCGGGGCGTTCCGGGGCGGCGCCAGGATGAGGTCGTCGAGGGCCGCGAGAGTGAACTGGTCGGGCATCGTGGAGAAGCCGAAGGTCGGCCCGGCATACCCCAGATCCGCTCGGCTATAGACCGTGTCCAGCCGATAGAAGGCCCGCCCCTGCGGCCAACTGCCCCGGGTCGACGGCAGCACCGCCACCGTATGCCAGCCCTCCCGCTTGAAGGCCGAGCTGAGGGTCGTCCGCTCGCTCGTCAGGAGTTGGTCGTACCTGTTCTGGTCGCTGACCGTCAGCCCCGACTGCAGGCTCGCGTGCGCCAGCCAACTCTTCCCCCCGAAGGTCGGGGAGCTGAGATAGCCGCTGGCAGCGGCATACCCCAGGCCCTGCAGGCGGGTCGTGCCCTGGTCCAACAGCGTTCGTATGCTGTGGGATTCGCCCCCCTCGAGCGCCACCCGACCGTAGCTCTCGACGAAGACCAGGAGCACGTCCTTGCCCCGCAGGAGCGCGAGATCACCGCTCGCCGGATCCCGGAAGCTATCGGCCGCGATGGTGTCGTCGAAGATGCCGTGGTCGCGATAGGCAGCGGCGGTGCTGCGGACCTTGTCGGTGACATAGCGCGTGACGTCGGTGGTGGCCAGAGGCGCCCCGGGAGCCAGCTGCGCGCCGGTCCCGGCCAAGACCCCCCAGCACAACGCAAGGGCCAGGAGGCTCCGGCTGCTCCCGCGGCGATGCTGCCTGATGGCGCGCAGTAGCCGCCGGGCCGCCCAACGGAGGCCGCCAGCCAGCGCGAGCGCGAGGAGGAGGGCTGCAATCACGAGGCCCCAGGCAGCCCAGGTGCCGACGGAGTCGCTGACGAACGACAGGCCCGATCCGAACTGCTGGCGGTCGGTCACGACATTGAATGGCCGATCCAGCGTGGCGAAGGTCCCCAGGTCCAGGAGCTTGACGAGCGCGAGTGCGGCCAGCAGCAGGGCCACCGCGTCACTCACAGCGCGAGGCAGCCGCGACCCGCGCGCCAAGGTCGCGGCCAGGACCAGGAGGGCGATTGCGGCCAGGCCTTCCAGCGGGAGCCTGACGAAGGCGCTGGGCGTGACCTGGTCGGGGCGGGTGGGAGAGGTCAGGGCGAACCAGCCGGCCGCGCCGGCAAGGGCCAGGGCAATACTGCGCACGAGACCGCGCAGGACTCCCCGCCGGGGATGAGCCCCTCGGCGCCGGTGGAGCCACCGCACATCGCGTCCAAAGGACTCCGACAGCAGGGCCGCTGCGAGTGCGGCCGCCAGGCCGCTGGCCCAGCGGGGGAGCAGGTCCGCGACCGCCAGCGTGAGCAGGATGCCGACGGACGCGGCCGCGACCTTGCGCCAATACCGGAAGTCCAAGGGTTCGCGCAGCCACGGCAGGACGAGGCCGGCCGCGACGAAGGCATATCGAGCCAGCCCAGCGGCCAGCACCCACCAGCCGACGACCGGGGCGGCGGCGACGCTGAGGATCAAGATCAGGAAGGCGTCGACCTCGCCGTCGAAGCGCCCGCCAAAGGCCGAGACCGTGCCGGTGCGGCGTGCCACCCGGCCGTCGACGGCATCCAGCAGCAGCGCGGGGACCGTCAGCATGAGGATCGCGGGCGTCACCTCGCTGCCGGTCAGCAGGTGCGCGGTCAGGCCGGCGACGGCGCAGGCCATCAGCCCGCGGGCCAGGGTCACCAGGTCGGCGGGGCCGAGGTGCGGCTGAGCCTCGAAGGCGAGGGCACGGGTCATACCCAGGCACAAGCCCACGCCGCACGTCGCGGCGACCCCCCAACCGAGCAAGCCGAAAGCCGTTGTGGCAGTGAGCGCTCCGAGCAGGGCGGCGAGCGCGGCCAACCCGGCCACGGCGGCGCTGCGCGGGCTGGGGCGGATCACGGCGGCGAACACGCTGGCAACGGGGTCACGCCTCGCGTCGCAGCTCGCCGGGCGGGTGCAGCGGTAGCACCGACCCGCGGGCGCCGCGTTCGGGGCCATCCTCGGGGCGCACAGTGAAGGTATGGGCGCCGCGGCTCGCCTTGGTCGCGAGATAGCGCGCATTGCTGGGACTCCAATGCACCCCGGTCGGCACTCGCTCGCTGACGGTGACCCCGAGCCGCCCCAATTGTTCGGCCTTGTCGGGGTTGTTGCTGAGCAAGGCGACTGCGCCGAGCCCCAACGCGTGAATCATCTGAGCGGCCACCGTGTAGTCGCGGGCATCGACGCGAAACCCCAGGGCCAGATTGGCGTCATAGGTGTCCAGGCCGCGGTCCTGCAACACATAGGCATCCAGCTTGCCGTAGAGCCCGATGCCCCGGCCCTCCTGGCGCAGGTAGAGCAGAAAGCCGCCCGCCTGCGCGATCCGCTCCACCGCCTCGCGCATCTGGGCGCCGCAGTCGCACCGTTGGCTGCCGAAGACGTCGCCGGTGAGGCACTCGCTGTGCAGGCGCACCAACGGCTCGCCGAGGGCGGGGCCGTCGGGGGCGCTGTCCAGCGCGCGATCACCCAGGGCGAGCGCCACATGTTCACGCCCATCGACGAGCCCGGCGAAACTGATCACCCGCGCTTCCGTGGCGAAGCCGTCGGCGAAGCGCAGCGGCACCATGACGGCGGCCCGGATCTCGGCGGCCGGTGGTCGAGCGGTCATGGCATCGCTCCTGAGGTGTCGTGGTGCGCGAATCGCTCGGAAAGGGCGTAGCGCAGCAGCGCCACATCTCCCACCTGGTGCACCTGCGTCAGCCGCGCCCGGTGCTCGCGATGCCACGGGAAGGCGCCGTCGGACACGAACCGCGGCGCCTGCGAGTCCCCGACGAACAGGGGCGCGATCACCACCTGCAATTCGTCGGCGAGCGCGGCGAGCAGGAATTGCGTCAGCACCTGCTGCCCACCCTCCACGAGCAGCCGGCGCACCCCACGCCGCCCGAGGTCGGCACTGATCGTGCGCATCGTGGGTCTGGGCCCGGCATCAACAACGACGGCCAAGGCACCGAGCCGCTCGTGGGTGTCGTGCACGGCGGCGGTGGCGCAATAGATGAGCCGTTCGCTCTCGCCCGCGGTGAAGAAGGCCGATTGCGGATCGAGGAGACCATCGCGCGTGAGCGTCACCTTGGTCGGTGACGCTGGGTGCCCGCTCGCCATCCGCCGGGCCTGGCGCTCTGGCGAGCGCACGAGCAAACGCGGATTGTCGGCGCGGACAGTGGCGGCACCGACCAGGATGGCGTCGCAACTAGCCCGCAGGGCGTCCACCCGATCGAGGTCCGCCGCGCCCGAGAGAACCAATCGCTCCCCGGACGCGTCGTCGAGGTAGCCGTCGAGTGAGAGCGCACAGCTGAGCACGGTGTAGGGCAGCTCAGCCATGCGTACCCGCCTGTGCAGCAAGGACGGCCGGGTTCCAGCGGGCTCGGCCAATGAGGAGCAGCAGCGCACCGGGCAGCGTCGCGACCACGACGATCACGCCGTAGGCGACAGCCACCGCGAGACCCTGCGCGGCTCCGGCGCCCACGGCACCGAAGACCCACGCCGCGGCCCCCTCCCGGGGACCCCAACCGGCCACATTGACCGGCAGCCCCGCGGCCCCCAGGACCACCAAGGCCAGCGGTATGAGGTCCGCGACAGGCAGCTGGACCCCGACGGTGCGGGCGGCGAGCAGGAAGGTCGCGAGATGTCCAGCGATCACCACCAGTGAGGTGGCGGCCATGGCCAGCAGCGTCGCGGGCGCGGTCAGGCCGCGAGCTTCGGCGGCCAGCCGCGCGAATCGCCCCGCCGGCGTGCGGCGCGAGCGGACGGCATACGCCATGGCCGAGAGCAGGATCGCGGCGCCCACGAGGCTCCCGGCCGCGATGAGCACCGACGGTGACCCGAAGGGTTGCCAGATCAGCAGGGCGCCCACGGTCAGCGTGGCGAGCACGACCTGACCGGCCGTCCGCTCCCACACCACCGCCCGCAGCCCGCGCCCGAGGTCATCGATCTCGCGTCCGTTGTGGACGCCCCGATCCAGGTCGCCGAGCACCCCGCCGGGGAGGGTGACGTTGAGGAACTGGGCGCGGTAGCACGCCGCGACCGCGCTGCCCAGCGGCAATTCGATCCGCAGGGCGCGGGCCACGACCCGCCAGCGCCACGCGGCGCAGAGCGTGGTGACGGCGCCGATGACAGTGCCCGCTACCAGCGCGCGGGCGTCTGTGGCTCGCAGCGCAACGACGAAGCTGTCGCCGCCGAGGCGCGCCAGCAGGAACGCGAGGATGCTTGCGCCACCCACCACGCGAGCCCAACGCCACCACATACCTGAGATCCTGGCCTCCTTCCGTGCCCGTGCTGGCACCACGCTACGAGCTATCGCTGGGTTCGGTCGGGCAATGGGGTGGCAGTGCCAAGAGATCGCGGTGCGCCACCGTGACGGCGAGCCGGCCCTCGTGGAGCTGGGTGCTGCGCCGGTGGCGGTATGCCGTGGCGGCAGCGGCCAGCTCCGGCCGCTGCTCGCAGGCGGCGTCCACCCAGCCGGCGAACCATCGCGCGATGAGCGGCGCGCTCTCAGGCCCCAGCTCCCAGGGGCTCGCACGCACCTCGACCCGCCAGCCGAGCGCACCGAAGAGTTCCACGGCCACGTCGAACGCCCGCGGTCCGAGCAAGGCCCGGCCCCCCGTGGTGCGCTGCTGATGTTCGTTGAAGGCGGCCTCCACAACCTCATCCAGCGGATCCATCGGGTGCAGGCGTACGCCTCCGATGACCGAAAGCGTCACCAAGGCAGGGCAATTGGCCGCGACACAGGTTTGGACAAAGCGACGCAGCTCATCCGCCGTGAGCATGTCGAGGAGCGCGGACGCCGTGACCAGCGCGGCGTTGGCGAGGTCGTCGGGCGGCAGCCGGGTCAGATCACCCTGCCGGGTCTCGAGCGTGACGCCACCAGCGTCTCCCGTCGTCGAGGCTTGGACCGCCGCCAAGGCCAGCAGGTCGCCATCGCGATCATGAAGCACCCAATGCTGCGGCCCGGGCAGGTGGGGCGCGAGCCAGCGGCCCATCGACCCACTGCCCGCGCCCAGGTCGTGCACCACTGTTGGCCGGTCCGCAGGCCAGTGCGCCAGGAGGATGCGCACCAGGTCTAGGGAGCGGGCAGCGGCGTCGGCGGGCTCCCGCAGGTCCAGCCAGGCCGCGCTGACCCGCACCTGCTCCCCGGTCACCGTGACACTCCGGTGAGCACGCGCGCGAGTCGATCGGCGGTGGCGGACCAGTCCCCGATGGTGGCGCTGCGGCCTCTCGCGGCCGCACGCAACTGCCTGCGCAGGTCGGCCTCGCTGAGCCACCGGCGCAGTTCCTGCGCCAGGAGCGCTGGGTTCCCGGGGGGCGTGAGCAGGCCCGGCCGGTCCCCGCTGGGTGACTCGCCCACTGCCTCGGGCAGGCCACCCACGGCGCTGCCGAGCACCGGGATCCCACGGGCCAGGGCCTCGATCGCCGCCATCCCGAAGGTCTCCATCCGCGACGGGACCAGCAGCAGGTCGGCATCCGCATAGACGGCCGACATCCGCTCGGGCGCCACCGGCCCGGTGAACTCCAGTCGATGGTCCACTCCTGCGGCCCGAGCCCGCGCGTGCAGGGCCTCGACGAAGACCGGCTCGATCCGCGGCGACCCCACGAGTCGGCACGACCAGTCCAGGTCCGCGTCCAGCGCCAGGGCCTCCACCAGGACATCGTGGCCCTTGATCGCGGTGAGGGCACCCACGCAGATCAGGCGTTCACCCGAGCGGCTGGCCCCGGCCAGCGGGGCCGAGTCCGCGCCCGGCGGCACCAGGTGCACGCTCCCGTGCTCCAGTGCGTAGGCCGTGCGCAGCCACTGCGCGGTCCACGCGCTGGTGGCGATGACCGCCCGCGCCCCGCGCAACACGGCGCCCTCGTCGGCGCGCCGCACCGCCTCGCCCGGTGTCACGCCTGGCGTCTCGGCGGGTGTCCTGCCGGCCTCCGGGCTGCCGGCCGCCATACCCCCACCGACGCTGACACCGAGGGGCAGGTGCACCACCACGACCTGCCGCAGCCGACGCTGCTCGGGCGCCAGGACGTGCGGCACCGAGGAGGCGACCAGGCCGTCGAGCAGCACCAGGGCATCGTCCGAAAGCTGGGCGAGGGTTCGCCCCAGGGCCAGGTGGGCCGCCGGATTCGCGTGGGGCCATTGCCCGGGAGCCTCGTGCACGACGACGCTCCAGCCCCGGGCGTCCAGAGCCGCGCAGACTCGGCGCCCGTAGGTGTTGCCGCCACTGGGCCGGCTCGGATCGGCCACCCCTTCGGGCACGACGACATGCACCGTGGTCATGGGGCGCGTTCGTAGCTGGCCCACGCGATGTGCGACTCCCGCAGGGTCACCGAAATGGCGCTGACGTGCCCGGCACCCGCGCCGAGTTCCCCGGACCGGAGCCGTTGCGCGAGCCGATCCGCGACCACCTGGGCGAGGCGCTCCGTCGTGGTGTTGATTCCCGCGAGCGCCGGGTCGTCATCGAGGTTGCGATAGGACAACTCGCCGACGATCGCGGCCAGAGCGGCCGCGGCCTGCCCGATGTCGACCACCAAGCCGTCGCGGTCCAGGGTGGGCGCCCGGAAGGTGGCGTCCACGACATAGGTCGCCCCGTGCAGCCGTTGGGCCGGCCCAAAAACCGCACCCGCGAGGCTGTGGGCAATCATCATGTGGTCGCGGACGGTGACGCTGAACATGTCCTTACCCTTCGTCATACGTTATGAGGTGGCAGATGTCGGCGGTAGGCCCGGTGGCGAGGCCACCGAGCACCGCGGCTGTCTCTTATACACATCTGACGCTGCCGACGAATAGAGAGGTGTAGATCTCGGTGGTCGCCGTATCAT
>CALLZC010000043.1 GCA_937858995.1 uncultured Nostocoides sp. | reverse complement strand
AATGATACGGCGACCACCGAGATCTACACCTCTCTATTCGTCGGCAGCGTCAGATGTGTATAAGAGACAGTGGCTGGGCCGCATCCTGCTGGCCAATGTGGTGGTCGAGATCCTCATCGTCGTCACGGGCGGGCTCGTGCGACTGACCGGTTCGGGTCTCGGGTGCCCGTCGTGGCCACAGTGCGTGCCCGGCTCCTATGTCCCGGTGCGCGAACAGGCCGAGGGCTTCCACAAGTACATCGAGTTCGGCAACCGCACCCTGACCGGACTCGTGGGGTTCGTCGCCCTGGCGGCCGTGCTCGCGATCTGGCGGTGGAGTGATCGCCGGCCCGCCCTGATCCGGCCGGCCCTGGCCGTTCTCGCTGGCGTCGGCGTGCAGGCGGTTCTCGGCGGTATCACCGTGCGCACCGGCCTGAACCCCGCCACGGTGGCCGCACACTTCCTGGTCTCGATGCTTCTGGTCGCCGCCGCGAGCGCCGCCTACCTGGAAGCGCGTATGCCGGGCGGCCCCCGGCAACCGAGCGTCCCGCCGCTCGTTCGGCAGCTCGGGTGGGCCACGTGTGCGGTCGCCGCGCTGGTGCTGACGCTCGGAACCATCGTCACCGGCTCCGGCCCCCACTCGGGGGACGCCGACCAACCGGCCCGGCTCGGATTCGATCCCCGCGCGGCGTCCTGGCTGCATGCCGATGCCGTCATGCTCTTCGTGGGACTCGTGGTGGCGATGTGGATCGCCACGCGACTCACCGGGACCGGCGAGCGGGTCGCGGCGGCTTGGCGGTTGGTCTTCCTGGTCACGCTCGCCCAAGCCGCGGTGGGTTACACCCAGTACTTCACCGGGCTTCCCGAGGCCCTGGTCCTGATGCACATGCTGCTGGCCAGCCTCTTGGTGTTGGCCCTGGTCCACGGCATGAAGGCCACGGTCACGACTGCCTCGCCCAGGACAGCTCAACGGCGCAGCGAGGCACTGCGTGGCTGAGCTCTCGGACTTCCTCGACAGCCTGGACCCGGACCAGGCGGCGCCGCTGCGCCGCATCGTCGCGATCGCCCTGGCCGAGGCGCCCGAGGCGACCGAGGGCACCAGCTACGGTATGCCGGCCCTGCGGGTCGGTGGTCGACCGCTCGTGGGCATGGCCCGGGCCACCGCCCATCTGAGCCTGTTCCCGTTCTCCGCGGACGTGGTCGCGGGGGTGGCCGACCGCTTGCCCGGGTTCTCGCTCGGCAAGGGAACCATCCGCTTCGGGCCGGATCAGCCCATCCCTGATGACGTGGTGCGCGATATCGTGCGCGCCCGGCTGGCCGAGATCTCCTGAGCCGGTGACGAGCGACCGGAAAGGTCGCCGGCGGGCTGGGTAGGCGTCAGCCGATCGGCAGATAGAGCAACGGGTCCACGGCGACGGCCAGGAAGACCACGGTCACATAGGTGATCGAATAGTGGAAGAGCCGCATCGGATTCAGCTGCGCCATGGAGGCGTCGGCGCGGGCCGCGCGCAGCAGGCGATGCGCCTCGACCAGGAACAGCCCACCGGAGAGCACGGCGGCCACGGCATACAACCAGCCCATCGGGGCCACCGGGATCAGGACGAGGGTGGCCGCGACCATGGCCCAGGCGTACCGCACGATCGCACGTCCGACCGTGACATTGGACTGAAGGACCGGCAGCATGGGCACCCCGGCGTGGGCATAGTCCTGCTTGAAACGCATCGACAGCGGCCAATAGTGGGGCGGGGTCCACAAGAAGATGACCAGGAACAAGACCACGGGGGCCCATGCGATCGTCCCCGTCACCGCCGCCCAGCCGATCAGGACGGGCATGCACCCGGCGATACCGCCCCACACGATGTTTTGGGCGGTGCGGCGCTTCAGGATCATGGTGTAGCCGACGGCATACAAAATGATCGCGGCCAGGGACAAAGCCGCCGACAAGACGTTGACGACGAGCGCGAACCACAGCGTGGAGGCGATCGCCAACACGGTGGCGAAGATCAGGGCCGCCCGCGGGGAGACCGCCCCGGTCACCAAGGGGCGTCCGGACGTGCGTCCCATGTGCGCGTCGATGTCGCGGTCGTAGACCATGTTGTAGGTGTTCGCCGAGCCGGCCGACAGGATCCCGCCGATGAGGGTGGCCGCCACGAGCCACAGCGGCGGCACACCGCGCTGCGCCAGAAACATCGTGGGAACCGTTGTCACAAGCAAGAGTTCGATGATGCGCGGCTTGGTCAAGGCGATGTAGGCCGCCACGGTCCGCCGCCACGAGGGCGCGGCCGGCACGGTAGCCGGCGTATGCAGCGTGGTCACGGTCGGCTCTGGCCCCATCGATCGGCGGTGGTCGCGGCGAGACGTGCCCGCGAGGAGATGACTGCGAGTCTACCGGGCGGACAGGCAGCGACGTAGGTCACATGCGGCGATACGCTTGGCGCAGCAGTGTCGCCACCCCCGTTGTCCTCGGAAGGACCATCGTGACCGCAGCGTCCACCAAACCGGCCCGCGAGCGCGCCGCCAAGGCCGTCCCGACCCGCGCCGTCCCGACGCCGAAGGCCAAGAAGGCGGGGTGGAGCGAGTTGGACATCCGGGCCGTCGACACCGCCCGAGTGCTGGCCGCCGACGCCGTGCAGAAGGTGGGCAATGGTCACCCCGGCACGGCCATGTCGTTGGCGCCGGTTGCCTACCTGCTCTATCAGCAGGTGATGCGTGTTGACCCCGCGGATCCGAACTGGCTGGGCCGCGACCGATTCGTGTTGTCGTGCGGTCACTCATCGCTGACGCAATACATCCAGCTCTACCTCAGCGGCTACGGCCTGGAACTCGATGACCTCAAGGCCCTGCGCACCTGGGGTTCGCTGACGCCGGGTCACCCGGAGGTCCATCACACGCTGGGCGTCGAGGTGACCACCGGCCCGCTCGGTTCCGGCCTGGCGACTGCCGTCGGCATGGCCTTCGCGCAGCGCCGCCAGCGGGGCCTTTTGGACCCCAAGGCCAAGAAGGGAACCAGCCCGTTCGATCACCACATCTGGGTTCTGGCAAGCGACGGCGACATCATGGAAGGCGTCAGCCACGAGGCCTCGGCGCTGGCCGGACACCAAGAGTTGGGCAACCTGACGCTCATCTATGACCAGAACACGATCTCGATCGAGGACAAGACCGAGATCTCGTTCTCGGAGGATGTCGCCAAGCGCTATGAGGCGTACGGCTGGCAGGTGGAGACGATCGACTGGCGCGGCGACGGCGACGGGACGCGCTATGTCGAGGACATCGACGCGCTGTTGTCCGCCTGCGAACGCAGCCGCGGCAGCAACAAGCCCACCCTGATCCTGCTGCGCACGATCATCGCCTGGCCAGCCCCGACCAAGCAGGACACGGGCAAGTCGCACGGCTCGGCGCTCGGGGACGCCGAGATCGCCGGCTTGAAGGAAAGCTTGGGATTCGACCCGGCCAAGACCTTCGAGGTCTCCCGGGAGTTGTTGGCGCATACGCGTCAGGTCAAGTCCCGGGGCAAGGCCGCGCACAAGGCGTGGGAGGCGGGTTTCCGGGCGTGGCGCAAGGCCAACCCCGAGGGGGCCGCGCTGCTCGACCGGTTGCAGGCGCGGGCCCTGCCGGCCGGCCTGGACAAGGACGTCCCGGTGTTCCCCGAGGACCCCAAGGGGGTGGCCACACGCGCCGCCTCCGGCAAGGTGCTCAGCGCCCTGTCCGGGGTGCTGCCGGAACTCTGGGGCGGCTCCGCCGACCTGGCCGAGTCCAACAACACGACGATGGCCGGGGCACCCTCGTTCATCCCCAAGAGCAAGCAGACCCGCGAGTGGAGCGGCGGCCCGTATGGGCGGACCCTGCACTTCGGGATCCGGGAGTTCGGGATGGGGCTGATCCTCAACGGCATCGCCCTGGAGGGGCTGACCCGCCCGTATGGCGGGACCTTCCTCGTCTTCTCCGACTACATGCGCCCCGCGGTCCGGCTCGCGGCCATCCAGCACTTGCCCGTCACCTTCGTGTGGACGCACGACTCGATTGGACTCGGGGAGGACGGCCCGACCCATCAGCCGATAGAGCACCTCGCCGCGCTGCGGGCCATCCCCGACTTCGACGTCGTGCGACCGGGCGACGCCAACGAGACGGCGGCAGCCTGGATCCAGATCCTGCGCAACGACCGCGCGGCCGGGTTGTGCCTCTCGCGTCAGCCCTTGCCGACACAGGATCCCAAGGTCGCGGGCAAGGTGGCCAATGTGGCCAAGGGTGCCTACATCCTGCGCGAGGCGAGTTCCGGGACTCCGCAGGTGATTCTCATCGCCACCGGATCCGAGGTGGGTCTGGCGATGGCCGCGGCCGAGCAGCTCGAGAAGGCCAAGATCGCCACGCGGGTCGTCTCCATGCCGTGTCGTGAATGGTTCGAGCAGCAGAGTCGCGCCTACCACGAAAAGGTCCTGCCCAGCGCGGTCCGCGCACGAGTGTCGATCGAGGCTGGGGTGCCGATGGGCTGGCGCGACCTGGTGGGTGACGCCGGCGAGATCGTTGCCATCGACCACTTCGGTGCCTCGGCTGACGCGGCCACCTTGTTCCGGGAATTCGGGTTCACCCCAGAGAAGGTCGTCGCCGCCGCCAAGCGCAGCATCAAGAACGCCGACGCAAGGAGCAACTAGTCATGAGCGACAACGTCCATCTCGCCGCCCTCGCCAACGCGGGTGTCTCGGTGTGGCTCGACGACCTGTCTCGGGACCGGTTGACCTCGGGCAACCTCAAAGACGTCATGGAGCACAGCGGAGTAACCGGTGTAACGACCAATCCGTCGATCTTCCAGGCGGCCTTGGCCAATGGCGACTCGTATGCCGCGCAAGTGGCCGAGCTGGCCGCGGCGGGCACATCGGCCGATGAGGCCGTCTTCGCGATCACCACCCAGGACGTACGCGATGCCTGCGACGTGATGCGTCCCATCTACGAGGCCACCGCGGGTGCGGACGGTCGGGTGTCCATCGAGGTGGACCCGCGCCTGGCGCACCAGGAGGCGGCAACGGTGGCCCAGGCGCGGCAGCTGTATGACACGGTCGACCGCGCCAATGTCATGATCAAGATTCCGGCCACCTTGGCGGGACTTCCGGCGATCACGGCCGTCATCGCGCAGGGCATCAGCGTCAACGTCACCTTGATCTTTGCCCTCGAGCGCTACCGCGCGGTGATGAACGCCTACCTTGATGGCCTCGAACAGGCCCATGCGGCCGGGCGTGACCTGTCGAGGATTCACTCGGTCGCCTCATTCTTCGTCTCGCGGGTCGACTCAGAGATCGACAAACGCCTCGATGCCATCGGCACCGACACGGCCCGCGCCCTCAAGGGCAAGGCGGCGCTCGCCAATGCCCGCCTCGCCTATCAGGCGTATGAGGAAGTCTTCTCCAGCGCCAGGTGGGAGTCGCTGGCCGCCGCCGGTGCCAATGCCCAGCGCCCGCTGTGGGCGTCGACCGGGGTCAAGAATCCCGACTACCCCGACACGCTCTATGTCACCGACCTCGTCGCCGCCAACACGGTCAACACGATGCCGGAGAAGACCTTGCTCGCCGTCCTCGACCACGGCAATATCACCGGTGACGCGGTGACCGGGCACTACGCGCAGGCCGCCCAGGTCCTCGACGACATCGACGCGGTCGGGATCTCGTATCGCGAGGTGACCGAGTTGCTCGAACGAGAGGGCGTGGAGAAGTTCGAGGTCGCCTGGATCGATCTGCTGACCGATCTGCAAGCGGCCCTCGACGCAGCCTCCTGAGGGTGACCGGGCAGCTGGCCGGGGTCCTCGTCGGCCGGATCGGCCTCGCCCAGGACCAGGAACGGCATACCGACCGCACGCCGGCGTGCCGATGAGTCCTGCGCTCATGGGGCCCGGAATCAACCCGCTGCGCGACCCCCGCGACAAGCGGCTCCCGCGCGTCGCCGGGCCCTGCTCCATGGTGATGTTCGGGGTGACCGGCGACCTGGCCCGCAAGAAGCTCATGCCCGCGATTTATGACCTGAGCAACCGTGGACTCTTGCCGCCGGGTTTTTCGCTCGTCGGCTTCGCCCGCCGCGAGTGGGATGACCAGGATTTTGCGACCGTCGTGCACGATGCCGTCAAGGAGCACGCCCGGACCCCCTTCCGTGAGGAGGTATGGCGTGCCCTGGCCGAGGGGCTGCGCTTCGTGGCCGGATCCTTCGACGATGACGGTGCCTTCGAGCGGCTGGCGACGACCCTGCGGGAGCTAGATGCCGAGCGCGGATCCGGAGGCAACCACGCGTTCTATTTGTCCATCCCGCCCGGGTCGTTCGCGATCGTCTGTCAGCAGCTGGAGCGCTCGGGGCTGTCCACGCGGGTTGAGGGCGCCTGGCGTCGGGTTGTTATCGAGAAGCCGTTCGGTCACGACCTGGAGTCGGCGCGCGCGCTGAACGCGATCGTGGAGTCCGTCTTTCCACCAGATGGCATCTTTCGGATCGACCACTACCTCGGCAAGGAAACGGTCCAGAACATCCTGGCCCTGCGCTTTGCCAACCAGCTCTACGAGCCCATCTGGAACAGCCACTATGTCGACCATGTGCAGATCACGATGGCGGAGGACATCGGGATCGGCGGCCGGGCCGGCTACTACGACGGAATCGGCGCCGCTCGAGATGTCATCCAGAACCACCTGCTGCAACTGCTGGCCCTGACCGCGATGGAGGAGCCGGCCTCCTTCTTCGCCGACCAGCTCCGCGCCGAAAAGGAAAAGGTGCTCTCGGCGGTGCGCGTGCCCCGCGATATCGCCGCCGCCACCGCGCGTGGCCAGTACGCCGCCGGCTGGCAGGGCAGTGAGCATGTCCCAGGATATTTGCAGGAGGCAGGCGTCCCGCCCGACTCACGCACCGAGACGTATGCCGCGATCAGGCTTGACGTCGAGACCCGCCGGTGGGCGGGTGTGCCCTTCTACCTGCGAACGGGCAAGCGTCTCGGGAAGCGCGTCACCGAGATTGCCGTGGTGTTCAAGACGGCCCCGCACCTGCCGTTCGAGGACACCGCGACCGAAGAGCTCGGCAGCAACGCCATCGTCATCCGGGTGCAACCCGATGAGGGCGTCACCCTGCGTTTCGGCTCCAAGGTCCCGGGGGCTGCGATGGAGGTTCGGGACGTGACCATGGACTTCGGGTATGGCCGGGCCTTCACCGAGTCCTCCCCAGAGGCCTACGAACGGCTCATCCTCGATGTACTGCTCGGCGACCCTCCGTTGTTTCCGCGGCACGAGGAGGTCGAGCTCTCGTGGCAGATCCTCGACCCCATCGAGGCGCACTGGGCCCGGGACCCGCGGCCGCTCGATCAGTATGAGGCGGGCACCTGGGGGCCGGGCTGCGCCACTGAGTTGATGGCCCGCGACGATCGCGCCTGGCGGCTCCCGTGATTGTCGACCTGCCCAGCACCTCCACCTCGGAGGTGACCAAGAGGCTCATCTCGCTGCGCGAGGATGTCGGATCCATGGCGCTCGGGCGGGTCCTGACGCTGGTCATCCCCGTTGGCGAGGCGGACGTCGACCACGCCGTCACCATTGCCCATGACGCGAGCCACCAGCACCCGTGTCGCGTCATCGCGCTGGTCAGTGGCAACCCGCGCGGCGCGACCCGTCTCGACGCTCAGATCCGGGTCGGCGGCGACGCCGGCGCGAGCGAGATCATCATCTTGCGGATGTATGGCCCGTTGGCGCGCCAGGGCCGCGCCGTCGCCACTCCGCTGCTGCTCGCGGACTCCCCCATCGTCGTGTGGTGGCCAGGTGCCAGCCCCACCGACCCGAGTGCTGATCCGCTCGGCGCCCTGGCGCAACGCCGCATCACCGACTCGGCTCGGGCCCGGCACCCGCACCGCCGGCTCGAGGAGTTGGCGTCCCACTACGCGGCCGGGGACACGGACCTAGCCTGGACTCGGGTGACCTTGTGGCGGGGCCGCCTCGCCGCCGCCTTGGATCAGCCGCCCTACGAGCCGGTCGACGCAGTGACCGTCGTCGGGGCCGGAGACTCACCGTCGGCATACCTCTTGGCCGGCTGGCTCGGCCAGGCTTTGCAGTGCCCGACGACGATCACTTCTGCGCGGTCGGGCTCGGGGATCATCAGTGTGCACCTGGAACGTGCGTCCGGGGCCATCGACCTGGCGCGACCGGCGGGTGACTCAGCGCAACTGCGTCAGCCGGGGCAGCCGGATCGTGCCATCGTGCTGCCGCATCGCAGCGACGCGGAGTGCCTCGCGGATGAGTTGCGGCGCCTGGACCCCGACGAGGTGTATGCGTCGGCGCTGGTGCGCGGCATACCCACGGTGGTGGTTCGGCGCCCGACACGGCGCCCACCCGGTTAGGTGATCAGCCCGCGATCGCGCAGGGAGCCCAAGGCCTCGTCGAGGATGGCTGCCCCGTCGGCGTCCGAGCGCCGCTCCTTCACATATGCCAGATGCGTCTTGTAGGGCTCGACCTTCGGGGGCATCGGCGGGGCGTCCTTGTCCTGCCCGGCCGGCAACCCGCACCGCGGGCAGTCCCAGAGCTCGGGTATGGCCAGTCCCGGCTCCTGCGCGAAGCTCGGCCGGGTCTCGTGGTTGTTGGAGCAGTAGTACGAGACGAAAACCCGCGCGGCCACCTCACCACGCTCGGCCTCGCCCATCGGGCCAGCTCCCACCCGACTTCCCCGAATTGCGCTTCCACCAGCCATGTAACGCGCCGTCCTCTCTGACGAATGTGTCGCCGCTCCGGGGAGCTGCCTGGACCGCTACGTGTTGAAGCGGTCGATCAACCCGATCCCGACGACAGCAGTGGCCCAGATCAGGGCCATCATGATCGTGATCCGAGTCAGATTGCGTTCGGCCACGGACGAACTGGACATCGAGGTGGATAGGCCACCGCCGAACATATCGGAGACGCCGCCGCCCTTGCCCTTGTGTAGCAGGATGAGCAGGGTCAAGAAGAGCCCCGCGATGACGAGCAGCACCTGCAGCCCGATGCGCACCGCATCCACGATCAAACAGCCTTTCGATTGGTCGAACCAGCCGATCCTGATCGGCCTCCGGCAGGATACCCCGCCGATCCGCCAGCACCAACGGCGCGGCGGCCACCGCGGTTCCCGGCGAGGGCAGCCGCGGTGGCCGATCCGGCGTTAGGCGTCGGGGGTCAGATGCTGGCGGTAGCGGGCGATCGCGGCGAACTCGGTCGCATCCAGGGAGGCCCCGCCGACGAGCGCGCCGTCGACATCCTCCTGCGCCATGATGGCAGCGATATTGCTGGACTTGACCGAACCGCCATACAGGATCCGGATTCCGTCCGCCGTGTCGCCGGAGTACATCTCGGCAAGCTCGGTGCGGATGGCGGAACACACCTCTTGGGCGTCCTCGGGGGTGGCGACCTCGCCGGTCCCGATGGCCCAAATCGGCTCGTAGGCGATGACGATCGAGCGCACCTGCTCGGGTGTCAGGTGTGACAGCCCGGCCCGCACCTGCTCGAGAACGTGCGCGACCTGGGTGCCCGCCTTACGGATCTCCAGGCCCTCGCCGACACAGAAGATCGGGGTGAGGCCATAGCGGTATGCCGCCACGAGCTTGTCCGCGATGACCGCGTCGTCCTCATGGTGATACTCGCGGCGCTCGCTGTGCCCGACGATCACATAGGTGCAACCGAGCTTGGCGAGGAAGGCACCGCTGATCTCGCCGGTGTAGGCACCCGAGTCATGCACCGAGATGTCCTGCGCGCCGTACGTGATGTGCAGCTTGTCGCCGTCCACCAGAGTTTGGACGGTCCGCAAATCGGTGAACGGCGGGCACACCACGACCTCGACAGCGCCGAAGTCGTGGTTGGCGTCGCGCAACGTCCAGTCGAGTTTCTGCACCAGGAGGGTGCCTTGAAGATGATCGAGATTCATCTTCCAGTTGCCCGCCATCATCGGGGTGCGGCTCATGACTTGCCTTCCAGAATCGTGATACCCGGCAGGGCCTTGCCCTCGAGATACTCCAGGGATGCGCCACCGCCCGTGGAGATGTGACCGAACTGGGTGTCCGCGAATCCGAGCCGTCGAACGGCCGCGGCGGAGTCACCACCGCCGACGACGGTCAGTGCGCCACGAGCTGTGACATCCGCCAGGGCCTGCGCCAGGGCCAAGGTCCCGGCGGCGAATGGCTCCATCTCGAAGGCACCCATGGGGCCATTCCAAAAGACCGTCCGCGCGTCGGCGAGTTTGTCGGCATACAGCTGCGCGGAGCGCGGACCGATGTCGAGCCCCATCGCGCCGGCCGGGATGTGATCGGCTTCGACCACGTCCACCTCGGTGTCGGCGGCGAATTCGGCACCGACCACGATGTCCACCGGCAGCACGATCTCGACACCGCTCTCGCTTGCGCGAGCAAGGTACTCACGGCAGGCCGCGACCGAGTCGGCGTCGAAGAGGCTGTTGCCGATCTCGCGACCCTGGGCAGCGAGAAAGGTGAAGAGCATCCCCCCACCGATCAGGAGCCGGTCGGCCTTGCCGAGCAGATTGTCGATGACGGCGAGCTTGTCGGCCACCTTGGCACCACCGAGCACCACGACATACGGCCGCTCCGGGTCGACCGTGAGGCGACGCAGCACGTCCACCTCGGTCTTGACCAGGCCACCCATCGCCGACGGCAGGAGGGTGGCCACGTCATACACCGAGGCCTGTTTGCGGTGCACGACGCCGAAGCCGTCGGAGACATAGGCATCGGCCAGGCCGGCCAGCGCGGCCGCGAATTCCGCTCGCTCCGCCTCGGTCTTGGCGGTTTCGCCGGCGTTGAAGCGCAGGTTCTCCAGGAGCACCACGTCGCCGTCCGACATCGCGTCGACCGAGGCATGCGCGGAGGGGCCTACGGTGTCCGCCGCGAAGCGGACCTCGTGACCCAGTAGCTCGCTCAGCCGAGCAGCGACCGGAGCCAGGGAGTACCGCTCCTCCGGCGCGCCCTTGGGGCGGCCGAGATGGGCGCACACGATGACCCGGGCGCCCGCCTCGGAGAGCGCCGTGATCGTCGGAAGCGAGGCCCTGATCCGGCCGTCGTCGGTGATCGTGGTGCCGTCGAGCGGAACGTTGAGATCGGAGCGGACGAGCACGCGCTTGCCGCGCAGGTCGCCTAGCGAGGCGAGGTCACCCATCGCGGACCTACAGGCTCTTGCCCATGAGGAGCACGAGGTCGATGAGGCGGTTGGAGTAGCCCCATTCGTTGTCGTACCACCCGACCACCTTCACCTGGTTGCCGATGACCTTGGTCAGGCCGGCGTCAAAGATGCACGAGTGCGGGTCGGTCACGATGTCGGCGGAGACGATCGGGTCCTCGGTGTACTTCAGGATGCCCTTCAGCGGACCCTCAGCGGCCTTCTTGACAATGGCGTTGACCTCTTCGACGGAGGTCTCGCGGCCGGCCTCGAAGGTGAGGTCGGTAGCCGAACCAGTCGGCGTGGGGACGCGCAGCGCGAAGCCGTCCAGTTTGCCCTTCAGTTCCGGCAGGACCAACCCGATGGCCTTGGCGGCACCGGTGGAGGTCGGGATGATCGACAGAGCGGCGGCGCGGGCGCGGCGCAGATCCTTGTGCGGGCCGTCCAGCAGGTTCTGGTCCTGGGTGTAGGCGTGGATCGTGGTCATCAGGCCCTTGACGATGCCCAACTCGTCATTCAGCGGCTTGGCCATCGGCGCGAGGCAGTTGGTGGTGCAGGAGGCGTTGGAAACCACGTTGTGGGTCTCGGGGTCGTAGTCCACGTCGTTGACGCCCATCACGAAGGTCGCGTCTTCGTTCTTGGCGGGCGCGGAGATGATGACCTTCTTGGCGCCGCCGTCGATGTGTCCCTTGGCCGCCGTGGCGTCCACGAAGTGCCCCGTGGACTCGATGACGATGTCGGCACCGACCTCGCCCCAATTGATGGCCGCGGGGTCCCGCTCGGCGAAGACCCGGATGGTCTTGTCGCCGACCGTGATCGAGTCCTCCGTGGCGCTGACCTCGTCGGGCAGGACGCCCAGAACCGAGTCGTACTTCAGAAGGTGCGCGATGGACTTGTTGTCCATCAGGTCGTTGGCGGCGACGATCTCGATGTCGGCGCCGGACGCCTGAACGGCGCGGAAGAAGTTGCGGCCGATCCGGCCGAAGCCGTTAATGCCTACGCGAACAGTCATGGTGCGAGAGCCTTGCCTTCCGGGGTGAGAGGGGGATGTCGCAATGCGACATCCTGAAGCCACTGCTCAGCCTATTGCGCTCCCCTGGCCTCATGCACCCCGCCCACGCATCGGACACGTGCGCCTCCACGATCTCACCAGGCGGACGGGTGGTTCAGTGATCGAGCATGTCCGCCGTAATCGACGCTTCGGTGTCCGGGATTCCCAGTTCGCCGGCGCGCTTGTCGGCCATAGCCAACAGCCGCCGAATCCGCCCGGCGACCGCATCCTTGGTCATCGGTGGATCAGCCAGGGCACCCAGTTCCTCCAGCGATGCCTGCTTGTGGGCGACCCGCAAATCGCCGGCCACGCGCAGGTGCTCCGGGACATCTGGCCCGAGGATTTCCAGCGCTCGTTGCACCCGCGCGCCTGCGGCGACCGCTGCCCGTGCGGAGCGCCGCAGGTTGGCGTCGTCGAAGTTGGCGAGCCGGTTGGCGGTGGCCCGAACCTCCCGGCGCATCCGACGCTCCTCCCAGACCAGGACCGCCTCGTGGGCGCCCATCCGGGTCAACATTGCCCCAATCGCGTCACCGTCCCGGATGACCACCCGGTCGACGCCGCGCACATCGCGGGCCTTGGCCGGCACGTCGAGTCGACGCGCCGCACCCACCAGCGCAAGCGCAGCTTCCGGTCCGGGGCAGGTGATCTCCAGGGCGGCGGAACGGCCCGGCTCGGTGAGGGAGCCGTGGGCGAGGAAGGCCCCACGCCAGGCCGCGACCGCATCACACATCGACCCGCCGACGACCTTGGCCGGCAGGCCCCGCACGGGCCGCCCCCGAGGGTCGATGAGCCCGGTCTGACGGGCCAGGAGTTCACCACCCTCGACCACGCGCACGACATACCGGCTGCCGCGACGCAGACCGCCGGCCGCCAAGACGACGACCTCGCTGCGATGCCCGTAGAGCTCGTGAATCTCCTTGCGCAAGCGCCGGGCGACGCTCGCGGTGTCCAATTCGGCTTCGACGACGATGCGGCCGCTGATGATGTGCAAGCCGCCGGCGAACCGCAGCATCGAGGCGACCTCGGCCTTGCGGCAGCAGGTCTTGGTCACCTCGAGACGACTCAGCTCGTCCTTGGCGGAAGCGGTCATGGCCATCGGGCTATCGTGCCATCCCGCGGCAGGAGATGTGGCACGGACCGTGCGATCACACGGGCGCGCCGAAGATGTCGCGGTATGCCGCGGCGAGCCGCAGCGGATCGTGCGCACCCGGGGTCAGGCTCGTGGAAACCTGTTGGACGACCAGCTGCCCTCCGAGTTCGGCCACTGCCACCTGCAAGGACGCTTCGTCGTCAATGATCGAGGGGTCGGCCAGAACCACATCCAGGCGCAAGTCAGGCGCGTGCTGGTGCAGCGATTCGATGTGCCGAACGGCCGAGAACCCGCGAGTCTCTTGGGTGTGCATCTCCAGGTTCAGGGTGAGCAAGCGCCGCGCCGGACTGCGAACGAGAGCATCCTTCAGCTCCGGGACCAGCAGGTGCGGAAGGACCGAGGTGAACCACGACCCGGGCCCAAGGACGATCCAGTCGGACTCCAGGAGGGCCGAGATAGCGTCGGAATGAGCGGGTGGGTCCGGCGGGACCAGGGCAATCGAGCGCACCTGCCCACTCGTTGCGGCCACCTCCTGTTGGCCGGTCACGATGACCGGATCGGAGCCGTCGTGCGTGACGAGCGCCGTGATCTCCAGGGGCACGGCCGCCATCGGCAGCACCCGGCCGTAGGCATTGAGCAACCGCCCCACGAGTTGCAGCCCGTGGACCGGTTCGGGGTCAAGGTCCCACAACGCGACGATCAGCAGGTTGCCGAGGGCATGCCCACCGAGCGGCCCGTCACCGGAGAAGCGGTGTTGCAGAACATCACGCCACTGATGCCCCCAATCACTATCGGCGCACAAGGCCGACAGCGCCATCCGCAGGTCGCCGGGGGGCAGCACGCCGAACTCCTGGCGCAAACGCCCACTGGAGCCGCCGTTGTCGGCCACCGTGACGATGGCGGTGATCGACTCGCTCACGTGACGCAGCGCCGACAGCGAGGCCGCGAGCCCATGCCCACCGCCCAGCGCGACAACATGTGGGCCGCTCATTCGCGCCCCAGATCGCGGTGCACGACAAAGGTCGCGAAGCGGTCACCGGCGAGCCGTTGACCGAGCATCTCAGCCATGGCCACGGACCGGTGCTTGCCGCCGGTGCAACCCACCGCGACGGTGACATACCGGCGCCCCTCACGTTCATAGCCGGCCGCCACAGTGTCCATGAGATCGACCACGCGATCGACGAACTCGGTTGCGCCGGGTTGCGTCATCACGAACTCCGAAACCGGCGCCTCGATGCCCGTCAGCGCGCGCAACTCGGGGACCCAGAAGGGATTGGGCAGGAAGCGCATGTCGAAGACGAAGTCGGCGTCGAGCGGGACACCGTACTTGAACCCGAAGGACACCACCGCCAGGCGCGGACGTTGCTCTGACCGGGTGAACATCGGCGAGACCTTGCGCGTCAGCTGGTGCACATTCAGGCCGCTGGTGTCCAGCACGACACTGGCGGTGCTGCGCAAGTCGGCGAGCAGATCGCGCTCTGCCTGGATGCCATCGAGCAACCGCCCCTCCCCCTGCAGGGGGTGCGGGCGTCGGACGCTCTCGAAGCGGCGCACCAGGGCTTCGTCGGTTGCGTCGAGGAAGACGACATTGGGTGCCCAGCCGCGCAGCCTCAACTCCTCCAGGACGGTACTGAGCGACTCGGAGAACTCACGAGCCCGCACATCGACCACCGCAGCCAACCGAGCCGGTCGGTCCGTGCGCTCGGCAACGCTGTGCGCCAGGTCCACCAGAGAGAGGATGAGCGACGGCGGGAGGTTGTCCACGACATACCAGCCGAGGTCCTCCAGGAGGTTTCCCACCGTGGATCGGCCGGCCCCGGACATCCCGGTGACAATGACGAGCTCGACCCCGCGCGTCGCCTCCGCGCGGTGGTCGGCCGACGGCGCTGCTGGGGTGTCGGGATCGCTCACACGAGTCATTGTGTCAACTCAATCGGCCAAGATCTCGCCGGTCGCCACATCGATCGCTGGCCCGCTGGGTGCCTGGCGCAGATGGCTATGTACGGCCTCCGCGAGCGCCGGACCGAAACCTGGAACCGCCGCGATATCGGCGACGCTCGCAGCGCGGATCTTGGACACCGAGCCGAAGTGCCGGCGCAGGGCCGCCTGCCGCGCCGCTCCGAGGTTCGGTATGCCGTCCAGCTGGCTCTTCGTCATCGCCTTGCTGCGCCGCTCGCGGTGGAAGGTGTTGGCGAACCGGTGTGCCTCGTCACGCACCCGCTGAAGCAGGTAAAGCCCCTCGCTGCCACGCGGCAGGATGACGGGGAAGTCCGAGCCGGGCAGCCATACCTCCTCCAGGCGTTTCGCCAGCCCGACACAGGCGATATCGCTAATCCCGAGGTCACGCAGGACCGCGGCGGCCACCTCAACCTGCGGCTTCCCACCGTCGACGACAAGCAGGTTCGGCGGATAGGCGAAGCGCTTGGCCTTCCCATCCTCGGGCTCCAGTCGCTCGCTGAGATGCCGAGCGAAACGCCGCCGGAGGACCTCGTTCATCGCCGCCGTGTCATCGACCTGTTCGCCGTTGATGATGAAACGGCGGTACTCGGAGCGCCGTGCCAGTCCATCCTCGAAGACCACCATGGAGGCCACGACATGGGTCCCCTGGACATGGCTGACGTCGAAACTCTCGATCCGTAGTGGCGCATCGTCGAGGGCGAGTGCGCTTGTCAGCTCTTCCATGGCCTGGGCCCGCGAGCTCAAGTCACCGGCCCGGGCGACCTTGTGGCGCGCCAGGCTCTGCTCGGCGTTGCGGTGCACCGTCTCCAGGAGGGCCCGTTTGTCGCCCCGTTGCGGGATACGCACGGCGACCTTGCCGCCACGCACCGAACCCAGCAATTGCGCCATGGCGTCCGGCTCCGGCGGCAGGACCGGCAAGAGGACCTCGCGAGGAACCCCGTCGGGCGACTCCCCGCCATACACCTGGAGCAGGAGCGACTCGATCAAATCCGGAACCTCCTCGTGCTCCATTTCGGCGACCCAGCCACGCTGCCCACGAACCCGCCCGCCCCGAACGTGGAAGACCTGCACCGCCATTTCGAGACCGTCCTGAGCGACCGCGAAGACGTCGGCGTCGGTCGCGTCGGCGAAGACGATGGCCGAACGTTCCAGCGCCTTGGTCATCGCCTCGATGTCGTCGCGGCGCCGAGCTGCTTGCTCGAAGTCCAAGTCGGCGGCGGCCGCCGTCATCGCCCGAGTGAGTCGCTTGACGAACTTGCCGGTGTCGCCGGCCATGAAGTCGCAGAAGTCGGCCGCGATGGCCCGGTGCTGCTCGGCATCGACCCGTCCGACGCACGGCGCGCTGCACTTGTCGATATAGCCGAGCAAGCAGGGCCGCCCGACCTGGCCGGCGCGGGTGAAGACACCCTTGCTGCAGGTGCGCACCGGGAACACGCGCAGCAGCAGGTCGAGGGTCTCGCGAATTGCCCAGGCGTGCGCGTACGGGCCGAAGTAGCGGGTCCCGGGTCGTTTGGCACCCCGCATGACCTGGGCCCGCGGGTACTCCTCCCCCATGGTCACCGCGAGGTAGGGATAGGACTTGTCGTCGCGGTACTTGACGTTGAACCGCGGGTCGAACTCCTTGATCCAGGAATACTCGAGTTGCAGGGCCTCGACTTCGGTCGCGACGACGGTCCACTCGACGGAGGCACCGGTGCGCACCATGGTCCGGGTGCGCGGATGCAAGGCCGCGACGTCCTGGAAGTAGCTCGCCAGCCGCGAGCGCAGCGACTTGGCCTTGCCGACATAGATGACCCGCCCGTGGGCGTCCCGGAAGCGATAGACGCCGGGCTCGGTCGGGATCGACCCCGGTGCGGGGCGATAACTCGGCGAACTGGCCATTGATGCAGCTTAGGACGCGGCCCCGACAGTGCTGCCCCAGGAAGACCCGCTGCCCCGGCGAGGTCCCGGCTTTCAGGAAATGCGCAGGGTGTCGCCTTCCACGGCCACCGTCATCGCGGGTAGCGCCGATGTGGCGGGGCCGTTGACGACCGAGCCATCCGACAGCGAGAACTTGCTCCCGTGGCACGCGCAGTCGAGCGTGGTGCTGACCCCGGTCAGCAGGCACGCTTGGTGGGTACAGACAGCCGAGAAGGCTTTGAACTCCCCGGCAGTGGGCTGGGTCACGACCACCTTGGCGTCCCCCAGGATGGTGCCACCGCCCACCGGGACATCTGCGGCCGCCAGCGTGGTCCCTGCCTTTGCCTCCGAACCGCACGCACCGAGCGTCACGCCGGCGGCGCCGAGCCCGCCGATGGTCAGGGCCATGCGACGAGTGGCGTTCACGGAGTCGACGGGGGTGGTCGGGGCGGCAGACTCATAGATCATCGGGGCGGTCCCTTCGGGGCGGTGTTGACTGCGAATGTACCGATTCGTTGAGCGTTCCATCACCCCTATCGCGATAACGAGAGGGACACGGCACCGGCGAGGCGTGGTGTTTGCGTCTCATAACAAGCTAATGTGCGCTTGCTCCGGCGACATGCCGAGTCCGGCGGAAGGTATGCCGTCGGTACGTAATTCATGGAGGAACCTCGTGCCCAAGCGCTCCGTAGTATCTGTCGGCGCTACCCTGCTCGTCGCGTCGATGGCCCTCTCCGCGTGTGGCTCACGCGGTGAGACCGGCGCCACGACGTCTGGTGGCGAAGGCGCCACCAAGGTGGCCAAGATCGGCGTTATCGCCCCCCTGTCCGGCGACCTGGCCGTTCTCGGTCTCGGCATCAAGAACTCGGTCGACCTGGCCATCAAGCAGGCCAACGAGTCCAAGGCCATCCCGGGCTGGACGCTCGAACTGGCCGCCGAAGACGACCAGGCCACCCCTGACGTCGGCAAGAACGCCGCCACCAAGCTGTCCGGCGACAAGGAGGTCATCGGTGTCGTGGGCACCCTGAACTCCTCGGTGGCTCTGCAGGTCCAGCCGGTGCTCGCCTCGGCCAGCATCGTCCAGGTCTCGCCCGCCAACACCGGCGTGTCCCTGACCAAGGGCGAGGACGCCGCCAGCCCCAAGCGGCCCTACGCCACCTACTTCCGCACCTGCACCAACGACGCGGTTCAGGGCCCGTTCGCGGCCCGCTACCTCTATGAGGCAGGCTTCACCGAGGTCGCGACCGTGCACGACAAGAAGGCCTACGGTCAGGGCCTGGTCGCCGCGTTCACGGAGGAGTTCGAGAAGCTCGGCGGCAAGATCGTCGCGGCCGAGACCATCAACCCGGACGAGGACAAGTACGACGCGGTCGTCTCGGCCATCAAGCCGAAGGCGCCCAAGGCCGTCTACTACGGCGGTGAGTACCCGAACGCCGGGCCGCTCAGCCAGCAGATGAAGAGCCAGGGCCTCAACGTCCCGCTCATGGGCGGTGACGGCATCTTCGACGGCAAGTTCATCGAACTCGCCGGCGCCACCGCAGAGGGTGACATGTCGACCTCCGTCGGCGCGCCGACCGACAGCACCGAGGCCGGCAAGGGCTTCCTCGAGCAGTACACCGCGGCCGGCTACACCGATCCGGCAGCGGCCTACGGTGGCTACTCGTATGACGCGGCCAACGCCATCATCAACGCCCTGAAGGTCTCGCTCAAGGCCGCGGCGAGCGCCGAGGCGGCCCGCGCGGCCACCGTCACCGAGCTGGGCAAGGTCAGCTTCGACGGCGTCACCGGCAAGGTGGCCTTCGACGAATTCGGCGACACCACGACCAAGGTCCTGACGGTCTACAAGGTTGTCGGCGCCGAGTGGAAGGCCGAGAAGTCCGACACTTTCGAGTGATCGAGCGGCTCTGACTGAGATTCCGTTCTAGAACGCAACCGCGGCGCCGGTGGGGGAACTGTGGAAGTTTCCGCACCGGCGCCGTTGTTCGCTAGCTTTCTCCCAGCGTTGTTCGCCGTGCCCGTCTTGAGGGTGCTCGGCCAGAGAAGGTAAGGAGTACACCCTCACGTGGAGATCTTCCTGCAGCAGCTCGTCAACGGGCTGACGCTGGGCTCGCTCTACGCGCTGATTGCCGTCGGCTACACCGTGGTCTACGGCATCGTCCAACTGATCAACTTCGCCCATGGCGAAGTGTTCATGATCGGCGCTTTCGGAGCCCTGGCAACCTATCTATTGCTCTTCCAAGGTCAAACCGCCCTGTGGATTCTGCCGATCATGATGATCGGGGCGATCTTCGCCTCGGTCGGCACGGCGGTTCTCATGGAGCGGGTCGCCTATCGACCACTGCGCAACGCGCCCCGCCTGGCACCACTCATCACCGCCATCGGCATCTCGGTCTTCTTGCAGGAGTTCGTCCGGCTGTTCTTCGACAAGATCCCCGGCACGGACTTCCCCTCCGCGAAGGCGAAGATCCCGTTCCCGCAGATCGATGTGGTCACGGGCCCGGCCTTTAGCCCCATCGAGGGCGTGACCATCCAGCGGGCCGCCGTCTTCACCGTCGCCATGATGCTGCTGTGCGCCATCGGCCTGTGGTACTTCGTCAACCGGACCAAGCTCGGTCGCGGCATGCAGGCCGTCTCGCAGGACCCTGACACCGCCCGGCTGATGGGCATCAACGTCGACCGCATCATCGTGGTCGCCTTCGCGGTGGGTGCGGCGCTCGCCGCGATCGCCGGTGTCGCCCAGGGCCTGCAGATCACCAATATCAACTTCAAGATGGGCTTCATCGCCGGCCTCAAGGCCTTCACGGCGGCCGTCCTCGGCGGCATCGGCAACATCCAGGGAGCCGTCGTCGGCGGCCTCGTCCTGGGCATGGCCGAAGCGATGATCACCCAGTACACCGGAATGCTCCCCGACCCGCTCGGCCAGTTCGGCGGATCGTCGTGGAAGGACGTGTGGGCGTTCGCCCTCCTCATCGTCGTCCTCGTCTTCCGACCCCAGGGCCTCCTCGGTGCAAAGGTGGTGGACCGCGCATGAAACTCGCTCTGCCCAATCTGCCGGAAGAGACCCGGGCGGCCCACGCCGCCAAGGGCTGGCCGCTGGCCCTCGCCGGCTCGGCCCTGCTCCTGGTTTCGGGACTCCTGTCCTGGAGCTACGACCCCAACATTCTGGGAAATATCTCGGTCGCTTTCTGGCCGGCGTCCCTGCAACTCTTCGCGATGATCCTCGGTGCTCTCGGCCTGGTCATGGTGCTTGCGCACAAGGGCCCCTTGGCGCGGCTCGGCGGCTGGTTCGACACAGCGCTCGGCCTACGGGCCCTGGGCACCGGCTCGGTGGTCTTCGCGGTCTTTGCCGTGGTAGCGATTGCCTATGAAGCTGGCGGCCTGGTCAACGTCAACCCCGGAGGCTGGCTGGCGTTAGTCGGCGCCGTTCTGATGACGCTCGGCGCTCGCTTCCTGCCGCAGCGCCACCTGCAGAACTTCGCCAAGGCCAAGGCGTCACCGGTCGTGGAGATTCTCGTCATCGTGGCCCTGATGGCTGCCGTGCTCTTCGGGGCGGCCTACGTCCTGGGCCGGGAAGACCCGTGGATCTTCGTGGGCTTCTTGCTCATGACTGGGGTGCTGGTCATGGCCATGGCCCGGGCCGGCTTCTTCACCTGGTTCGGTCATGTCGCCCAGCGCAACCGCAAGGTCTTGACCTTGGCCGCTTTCGTGGTGGCTTTCCTCTTCCCGTTCACCCAGGACGGGTCGGACGCCAATATGTCGATCGCCACGCAGGTGATCATCTTCGCCGCGACCGCTATCGGCCTCAATATCGTCGTCGGCCTCGCGGGCTTGCTCGACCTTGGGTATATCGCCTTCCTCGGCTCGGGGGCGTATGTCGCGGCCATGATGTCGAATGCGGCGTCGGCCACGATCGGCTGGAAGCCCCCCTTCCTGGTGGTCATGTTGGTCGGCGCGACCGTCGCGGCGACCTTGGGCCTGATCATCGGTACCCCGACCCTGCGCGTGTCCGGTGACTACCTGGCCATCGTCACGCTCGCCTTTGGTGAGATCTTCCGGCTGTCGATGTTCAACCTGGACGGCAACAACGGCCCGAATCTGACCAACGGCCCGAACGGCATCCCCGGCATCCCCGATCTCAACCTGTTCGGTTTCGACTTCGGCAAGCCACACACGATTGCCGGCGTCGAACTCGGGCGCTTCAGCAACTACTACTTCATCCTGCTGTTGCTCATCGGGTTCATCATCCTGGTCTTCACGCGGCTCAATAACAGCCGGATCGGTCGCGGTTGGGTGGCGATTCGCGAGGACGAACGGGCCGCGGAAGCGATGGGTGTCAACACCTTCGCGCTGAAGCTCCTGGCCTTCGCCGGCGGCGCCTTCCTGGCCGGCTTGGCCGGCACCATCAAGGCGCATCAGGACACCGCGACCTCCCCCGACCAATATGTCTTCCTCGAGTCGGCCTTCCTGCTCGCGGCAGTCGTGCTCGGCGGCATGGGGACGGTCGCCGGCGTCCTGATCGGCGCGACGATCCTGAAGTTGCTCCCGGAGAAGCTGCGCTTCTTCAGCGAGTACCGCTTGCTGCTCTTCGGCTTGCTCCTCATCCTCATGATGCGGGTGCGTCCCGAGGGCCTGATCGCCAGCAAGCGGCGACAGCTGGAGTTCCACGAGGACGACGAGAAACTGGCCCAGGAGATTCAGGCCGACCACTTGCTCGACGTGACCCCGGAGGCAGCCCGATGACCGTCATCGACACCAACACCCAGGACCGGCCCTCGGCTGGCCCTCCCGGTGCCACCGTCCTGGAGGCCGAGAAGGTCGTCATGCGCTTCGGCGGTTTGGTGGCCGTCAACAATGTCGACTTCACCGTCCATGAGGGTGAGATCGTCGGTCTGATCGGTCCCAATGGTGCCGGCAAGACGACCTTCTTCAACTGCCTGACCGGCATGTACAAGCCCACCTCGGGAACCGTCAAGTTCTATGGGAAGGTCCTGCCGCCCAAGCCGCGCGCCGTGGTCAAGGCCGGTATGGCGCGAACCTTCCAGAACATCCGGCTCTTCGGCAATATGACGGCGCTCGAAAACGTCATGGTCGGGCGATACTGCCGCACTTCTTCGGGCGCGATCACCTCGGTCCTGCACGGACCCAAGTTCCGTCGCGAGGAAAGGGAGTCTCGAGAGCGGGCTCAGGAGTTGCTCGACTTCGTCGGCCTTGGGAAGTCCAGCGAACTGCTGGCGCGCAATATGCCGTATGGCGACCAGCGCCGACTCGAGATCGCCCGGGCCCTTGCGACCGACCCCAAGCTGATCCTGCTCGACGAGCCCACCGCCGGCATGAATCCGCTGGAGACCCAGCAGGCGATGGACCTCATCTTCCGGATCCGGGACCAAGGCCTAGCGGTCGTGGTCATCGAACACGACATGCGGTTCATCTTCCAGCTGTGTGACCGGGTGCTGTGTCTGGTGCGCGGTGAGGCGCTGATCTGGGGCACCCCCGGTGAGGTGCAGAGCGACCCGCGCGTGGTCGAGGCCTACATCGGTGGTTCCGATGACGACGACGAGGACGAGGACGTATGAGCGCGATGCTGGAGGTCACGGACCTCGAGGTCAGCTACGGCAAGATCAAGGCCGTCAAGGGAATCTCCTTCACCGTCGGCCAGGGCGAGGTGGTTTCGCTGATCGGCACCAATGGTGCCGGGAAGACGACCACCCTGCGGACCATCTCCGGCTTGCTGCGACCGACCTCCGGGACGATCACCTTCAAGGGCCAGCGCATTGACCAGGTGCCGGCGCACGAGATCGTCACCTTGGGGCTCGCGCACTCCCCCGAAGGGCGGCGCATCTTCCCGGCCATGTCCGTCGAGGAGAATCTGCTCCTCGGTGCCTTCACCCGTGGTGACGGCGAGATCGGCAAGGACCTGCAGGCGGCATACGAGCTGTTCCCGATTCTGGAGGAACGGTCCAAGCAGCCGGCTGGCACCTTCTCGGGCGGCGAGCAGCAGATGCTCGCCATGGGCCGCGCGATGATGTCCCGACCGCAGCTGTTGATGCTCGACGAGCCGTCGATGGGCTGTCTCTTATACACATCTCCGAGCCCACGAGACGGACTCCTATCTCGTATGCCGTCTTCTGCTTG
>CALLZC010000042.1 GCA_937858995.1 uncultured Nostocoides sp. | reverse complement strand
TCAAGCAGAAGACGGCATACGAGATAGGAGTCCGTCTCGTGGGCTCGGAGATGTGTATAAGAGACAGGTGCAGCGGGACCGCAGCCCCGACCAGCGCGCCGATCTGTTTGGCCCACTGCCCCGCGCAATTGACGACCACCTCAGCCTCGATCGATCCACGGTCGGTGACGACTCCCGCGGCCCGGGGACGCGCGCCACGTCGCTCGAGATCGATGCCGGTGACCCGAGTGCGCTCGTGGATCCGCACGCCGCGCTGCCGCGCCCCCTTGGCCAGTGCCAGGGTCAGGTCGGCGGGGTTCGCGCGGCCGTCACCCGGGAGCCAGATCGCGCCGACCAGGTCGTCCCCGTGGATCAGTGGATAACGATCGCGCGCCTGAGCTGGGGTCAGGAGTTCGCACTCCAGGCCGTATGCCGTGGCGCTGGCCGCGGTGCGACGCAGCTGGATCATCCGGTCCGGGGTCCTCGCCACGGTCAGCCCCCCACACACCCGGTACCCGGTCGCCAGGCCGGTCTCGGCCTCGAGGGTCTCGTAGAGCTGGGCGGAGTATTGCACCAGCCGGGTGCCGGCCTCGCTGGCCCGCAACTGGCCTATCAGCCCGGCGGCATGCCAGGTCGTCCCACACGTCAGAACGCCCTGCTCGAGCACCACAACGTCGGTCCAGCCCAGGTGCGCGAGGTGATAGGCCACCGAGCACCCGATGATCCCGCCGCCGATGATGACGACTCGGGCGCGCTCGGGAAAGCCGGTCACGACCCCGCCCCGGCCGCCAGGAGGTCAGCGAAGCCGGGGGCGGTCAGTGCGCTGCGCGCCCGCCCGAACTTCTCCTGCGCCCAGGCCTGAAAATCGACGTCGATATCCAGGTCGTTGGCCTGGGCCGAGATGACCCCCCACACCGTCCAGACGAGCGCGCTGGCCATTTGCCAGAGCCGCGTGCGCGCGATGAGCCGGTCATCGCGACGACCGTAGTAGAGCTCGGTCAGGGCGATCAGATCGGCGTTGCTCAGATGATTCTCCTGAGCGAGATTGCCCAGTTCGAATGCCGGTTCGTTGTTACCCGAGTACTCATAGTCGATGATCCACACCCGAGACCCCTGGTCGAGCAGGTTCGCGGCCAGCAGGTCGTTGTGGCACGGCACCCGCACTTCGGGGCGGCTGCGCAGCGCGGCCCGCAACCGCGCGGCCAGCGGCGCCAGCTCGGCATACCCCTCCGGCAGGTCCCAGCCCCGCCCGCGCACGATGGCGAGGTAGCGGTCCTGCGTCGCGAAGATGTCGAAGTCGTTCGCAAATGCCTGCGCCGTATGCAGGGTGCGAACCCCCTCGGCCACGCGCGGCAGGTGCCGAGCCACGTCCTGCTCGGTGAAGGTCCGGGAGGGAATGTAGGCCACCGCGAGGACCCCTCGCCCGGGAAGGTAGTCGACGACGGCCGGGGCGATGCCCACGGCCGCTGCACGTTGCGAGTTGCGGTATTCGGCGTCCCGGTCGATCGTGAGGAGTCCGGCCGTCTCGGGCGAGATGCGCACGACGAGGTCGCGCTCGGACGTGCGCACCCGCAGGTTGGTGTTCGTCAGACCACCAGCTAGCACCTCGACCTCGAACTCCCGGCCCGCGAGGGTGGGCAGTTCTTGGAGCAAGCGCAGGTGATCCGGCCGCAAACTCACGCCCCGGTCGACCGGTCGTCCCCCACCGGCTGGTCGATGGTTGTCCGGGGCCCGGTGAACCAGGTGTGCGCCGAGAGCCGCCACCAGATCGCCAGCACGATCAGCGACCCCACCGTCAGGATGGGCGCGTAGTTGACGAACTTCCACTGGAAATCCGCGCTCCCCGGCACCGCCGCCGGCGTGAAGGGCAGGATGAAGTACACGCAGATGATGGCGATCTCTGCGACGGCGATGAGGTTCATCCACTTGTACTTAGCTCCGTTGTGCCACGACCCGGGCTGGAAGGCATCGCCCATCTTCCACCGCAGCCAGATCGGGATGAGGAAGGCAAGATAGAGCCCGATGACGGCGACCGAGACGACGGCATAGAAGGCGACCGGCACGATGAGCGGGGACTCCTCGGTGCCCAGGTTGACGCGCACCAGCGCCGGAAGGGTGATCACGGCGCTGACCACCGCAACCAAGAGCACGGCCTTGGCCGGAACCTTGGCCGCGGACAAGGCGGACCATAGCCGCGATCCGGGTACTGCTCCGTCGCGGCTGAAGGCGAAGAGCATGCGCGAGGCACTGGTCATACACGCGGTGGTGCAGAAGAACTGGCCGGCAGCAGAGATGAACAAGATGATGGATGCCCACGTCGAGTTCATCGAATTGACGAAGATGTAGGCGACGCCGCCGCCCCCCACGCCCGCGTTGTCGGGCAACCCATCGGCCCCGTTGGGAACCGCGAAGAGGAAGCACAGGAGCAGGATCCAGCCGCCGATGGCGCTATAGAAGATGGACTGCCAGATGCCCTTGGCTGCGGCCTTGGCCGCCGATGAGGTCTCCTCGGACAAGTGCGCGGAGGCGTCGAATCCGGTGATGGTGTATTGGGTGAGGAGCAGACCCAAGGGCAGGACGAGGAACCAGTACTTGGCGGTTTCGGTCGAGCCGCCGGAGTAGCCGGAGTTGTTGAAGCGCTCGGTGAAGACATAGCTGACGCTCTGGTGGTGATCCGGCACGACGATGAGAATGAGGATGATCAGGGCAGCGCCGAAGACGTGCCACCACACCGAGACGTTGTTCATCACGGCCATCAGGTGACCGCTGAAGATATTGAGCAAGGAGGCTACGGCGAGGACGAGCAGGAAGATCACGAACACCCGAGTCAGCGAGGCGCCCTCGGCATAAGACGCGGAGAAGGTGCTCAACGTCAGGTCCATGAAGGTGGCGCAGCCATAGGCAACCGACGCCGTAACCGCCACCAGGCCAATGAGATTCAGCCAGCCGGCGAAGAACCCGGCCTTGGGGCCACCCATCTTGGCAGCCCACCAGTAGATCCCACCGGAGGTGGGATACGCCGATACCAGCTCCGACATGGTGAACCCGATAAGCAGGATGAAGAGGGCAACGATCGGCCAGCCCCACGAGATGGCGATCGGGCCGCCGTTGTTGAACCCCTGACCGAAGGTCGTGAAGCACCCGGCCAGGATCGAGATGATCGAGAAGGAGATGGCGAAGTTGGAGAAGCCGGACCAGTTCCGGGACAACTCCTGCTTGTAGCCCAGTTCCGCGAGCTGACGCTCGTCGTCGGTCAGGTGCGAGAGATCAGCCACGGCAACTCCTAGTAATGGTGCGAAGTTGAACCGATGCTAGCGACGCCCCGGCCCCGTGAGAAGGGGTCCGGGGCGCCGGCATGGATGCCCGCGGGCCTAGTCGAGGGTGACGACCTCGGCCAGCGTGGCATCGACCTCAGCGGCGATCGCCGCCAGGACATCCGTGGGGATGGCCGAGTCGAGGGTCAAGACGACGAGTGCTTTGCCGCCCTGTTCTTGGCGCGAGACCTGCATCCCGGCGATATTGACCCCGGCATCGCCGAGCAGTCGCCCGAAGGCACCGATGACTCCCGGACGGTCCTCGTAGGACAAGAAGGCCATGTGGGTCGAGATGGGGACTTCGAGGTCGAATCCGTTCACCCCGGTGATCTTCTGCACCATCTTCGGTCCGGTGAGGGTGCCGGCGACCGTCACGACCGAACCGTCCGCCAGGGTGCCGCGCAAAAGGGTGACGTTGCGGAAGTCCTCGGCCACCGGGCTCGTCAACAGCCGGGCCTCGCAACCGCGCTCTGCTGCCATGAGCGGAGCGTTGACGTAGGTGACCGGCTCGACGGTGATGTCGGCGAACAGCCCCTTGAGCGCCGACAGCCGCCAAATCGAGACATCGAACTCGGTGATCTCGCCCCGCACGTCGATGTCGAGTTGCACCGGGACCGTGCCTGCCACGGCGGTGAAGATCCGCCCGAGCTTCTCGACCAGGTCGATCCCAGGGCGAACCTCTTCGGCAATGACTCCGCCGGCCACATTCACCGCGTCCGGGACGATGTCGCCGGCCAGGGCCAGGCGCACAGACTTGGCGACGGAGACGCCGGCCTTTTCCTGGGCCTCGTCGGTCGAGGCCCCGAGATGCGGTGTCACCACGACCGATTCATGGCCGAAGAGCGGGGAGGCGGTAGTCGGTTCGCTGGCGAAGACGTCGATTCCCGCGCCACCGACCCGCCCCGAGGCGATCGCGTCAGCCAGGGCTGCCTCATCGATGATGCCGCCCCGCGCAGCATTGACGATGATGACGCCGGGCTTGACCTTGGCCAGCGCCTCGGCGCCCATCAGACCCACGGTCTCGGCATTCTTCGGCAGGTGGATCGAGATGAAATCGGACTCCGCGAGCAACTCATCCAAGCTGACCAGTCGGGCGCCAAGCTGCCCGGCGCGCTGGGCGGAGACGTAGGGGTCGTAGGCCAGCACCTCCATGCCGAATGCCTTGAGCCGCTCGGCCACCAACTGCCCAATCCGCCCGAACCCGAGAATGCCCACGGTCTTGTCGAGGAGCTCAACCCCGCCGTATGCGCTGCGCTTCCACGCCCCGCCCTTGAGGGCCTCGTTCGCCGGGGCAATATTGCGGGCTGCCGCGAGCATCAGGCCGACCGCGAGTTCGGCCGCACTGGTGATATTCGAGGTCGGCGCGTTGACGACCATGACTCCCGCTTTGGTGGCGGCAGCGACATCCACATTGTCCAGGCCCACGCCTGCGCGGGCGATGACCTTCAGCGCCTTGGCGACAGAGATCGCCTCCGCGTCCATGGTGGTTGCGGATCGGATGAGAACCGCCTCGGCCGCCGGGAGAGCGGCCAGCAGCGCCGACCGGTCGGCGCCGTCACAGTGGCGCACCTCGAAGTCCGGGCCTAGCGCGTCCAGGGTGGCGGGCGAGAGTACCTCGGCGATGAGCACGACCGGCTTGGTCACGAGCGGAGTCCTTTGGTGGGTGCGACGGCCCGGGCATGGGGAGCCGGCCGACTGAGGGAGCCGGGCGCGTGGGCGCGGCCGGCGACGGCGCACGACGGCGTGCGCATCCAGTTTAGGTCTCCCGGCGCACCGCCCCGAGGGCGTTCATCAGGTGGCCATCGACGGCCGCGCTCCAACAGCGCAGGTCAGAGCGTCTCTGCTCGGCTCACGCCGCGGCGTCGAGCCGACGCCGCACGCCCCGGGTGACCAAAACCACACAAACGATCAACGCCGTGGCCACGAGAAGCCACCACCAGGGCACCGCTGCGCGCGAGGCCCCCAACACGGCGAAACCGGCGGTGGTGTAGAGGGCCGCCCAGATTAGCGAGCCGAGAACCGCCGCCGGTGTGTACCGTCGCAGCGGCATCCGCAAGGCGCCCGCGGCAGCGTTCAGCAGGGTTTGCACCCCGACGGTGAGGAAGGACACGGTGACCAGCGGCGGCCCATACCGCGCCATGACGCGCTCGGCGCGCTGCAGGCCGGGTCCTTCCAACTGCTGCCCCAACCGCATGATCACGCTAGGGTCGTGCGGACCCGGGGATGCTGCCCGCCTCCCGGCCGTTCGGGTGGCGCCGGTGCGCAGGGCCCGCCCGACGGCATAGGTCGCGTGGGAGCGAACCAACGCCCCGCAGAAGAAGAGCGCGTAGACGGCCCAAAAGGGCCACGAGTCGACGAACTCACGCACCTCATGGAGAGTAGTCGCTACCTGGGTGACACGATGCACGCATGCGAGTCGTCGTCACGGGTGGACGGGGCAACCTCGGTCGCGAGGTGATGCGTGCCCTGACCGAGCGGGGGCACCAACCCGTCAACGCTAGCCGACGCTCGGGGGTGGACGTGCGCTCGGGAGCGGGCCTGGACGCGGTCCTGAAGCGCGCCGATGCCGTCGTCCATACCGCAGACACCTTGCGGCCCTGGGAGTTTCGCGCCGTGACCCTCGGCGGAGCCCAGCGGTTGGCCGATGCCCTGGCCGCGCTGGACCGGCGGGTGCCTCTGGTCTACATCTCCATCGTTGGCGTCGATCGCAGCCCTTATGCGTATTACCGGATGAAGCACGCCGCCGAGCTGGCGATCAGCGAGCGGCCGATTGCCGCCACCGTGGTACGCGCCACCCAGTTCCACTCGCTGGCGGCCGCCATGGTCGGTATGCGGCCCGGCCCGTTCATCCCGGCCGTTCGAGGCATGCGCCTGCAACCCGTGGACATCAGGTGGATCGGCGAGAGACTGGCGCAGATCGCCACCGACGCGCCGCCACAAGGATTCACCCGACATCGCGACCTGAGCGGACCGGATCGCTTTGCCACGCAGGAGCTCGCGCTGCGCGTCGCCCGTCATGCCGCTCGGCGACATCCGCGAGTCGTCTCGATCCCGCCCGTGGGTGGCACCCTGCGCGCCTTCGCCGATGGCATCGCACTCCCGGCTCCGGACGCCGAGATCGGCGGCGAGTCCTTTGCCGCGTGGCTAGAGCGCCAGCCGCCCCGCCTTCCCCGAAGGTAGCCGTCTCGAAACCTGCTGTTAGCAGAGGTTGCGCTCAGGCCCACAGGATGCATCCTGTGGGCCTGAGCGCAGGGTTTGCTAGCAGAGGTTAGGCGGCGTAGGAATCCTTGCGAGGCCGACCGCGGGGCCGCTTGCGCGCGAGGACCACGCCGTCGACGACGTACTGACCACCCCAGACACCAGCGGCCTCTCGGCGAGCCAGTGCCCCCTCGAGGCAGGCCTCGATCATCGGGCAGCTGACGCAGAGCGCCTTGGCGAACTCGACGCCCGCCGGCGTGTCGGCGAACCACAATTCAGGATCGTTGGACTGACACGGGATCTCCCCTTCGGTCAGGGTGGCCGTGGAGCCGTAGTCCAGCAGCGCGGTGAGTTGCATGGGGTGGGTCACCTCCTTCATCGGCCGCTGGGGTGAGCGGCGGGTGGGTGCGCCGGGTGTGGCGCGGTGCTCGGGGCGAGCGGGGTTCGGCAGGGTGTCGGTGTGCATCTGCGGTTCCGGATTCAGTTGTGGTCAACGGGTAGTGCGTCGGAAATGACGAAGGCCGCGGATCCTGTAGCGGATCCGCGGCCTGGAGGTCTAACGCCTACTGACTTCTCGTCAGGAGGCAGACTCCAGGCGGTGATCCACGGCCGGCCGGGGCGACATCGGCGAACACGGCATCTGCGGAGACGATTCGGCCGCACCCATAGCGGGAGCCGGCGACCTGAGAGTGGGCAGCCGTCATCGTCATCTCGCTCCACGTGGGGATAAGCGTGTTGAACTTCATCGCGGCTGCCTCCTTCACATTGCTCGCGCGTGACGACACCGATTGGTGCTCGTTAGAGAGGGTAGAGGCCAGCGTCCGCTCTGTCACCTTAATTACTGAATCGAGCGCGACTTCGTTATCTCCGCGGCCGCCGCGCTGGGATCCGCCCCAGCAAGAAGCGCCAACAACGCATCCCCGTAAAGGCTCAATTTTCGTTGTCCCACACCGGGAATCAGCGCCAAGGCACTGCGATCTGTCGGCATCTCCTCGGCAATGGCCGTCAAGGTCGCATCGGTGAAAATGACATAGGCCGGCCAGCTCGCGGCCTTGGCCACGGCGGCGCGCCACGTGCGCAAGGACTGCAGGACCGCCTCGTCGTAGGTCGCCGGGCAGCTCGTGCACCGCCGGGTGGCGCGCTCGCTCGCGCTCAGGAGTGGCGCCGCGCACGTGCGACAGTGGGCGGGCCTTTTGGCCTGCTTCGGCTTGCGCTCCCGCGGCTCTCGGCCACCGGAGGCATTGGCTCCCTCGATGACTCCCCCGAGAAAGCGCGACGGTCGGCGAGCGGCCCGACCGCCCGCCACCTTGGCCCGCGCCCACGTCAGGTGCAACTCGCGCCGCGCGCGGGTGATGCCGACATAGAGCAGGCGCCGCTCCTCATCGACCTCGGCATGGGTCTCGGCCATGATGATCGGGATCAGTCCCTCGCTCACCCCGGCGAGCACGACGAGGTCCCATTCCAGTCCCTTGGCCGCGTGCAGTGATGCCAGCGTCACGCCGTCGACGGACGGGGCATGCTGGGCAGCCGCGCGTTCGTCGAGTTCCCGCACGAAGTCCGCGAGGCGCGCGGCCGGCATACCCACCAGCAGTTGGTCGACGAGCAGGACCAACGCGTCGAGGGATTCCCAGCGTTGCCGTGCGGCGCCGCCACCGGCAGGCGCGTTCGGGCCCCAGCCGGCACCGGTGAGGATGCTGCGCACCAGTTCGGGTAGCTCGACCGAGGAGTCGTCGCTGCGTACGCCGCCGCGCAGCAGCACCGTCGCCTCGCGGACCTCCCGGCGCTGGAAGAAGCGCTCGCCCCCACGGATGAGATAGGGCACCCCGCGCTCGGACAGCGCCGCCTCGAAGGCCTCGCTCTGGCCGTTGGTGCGGAACAGGATCGCGATCTGCCGCGCCGGTGTTCCCCCGGCGATCGCGCGTTCGATAAGCGCGGCGACCCCGTTCGCCTCGGCCAGGTCGTCGTCGTATGCCGTCAGCACCGGCTCCGGGCCCAACCCCGCCTGTGCCTGCAGTTCCACCCCGCCCCAGCGACGCGAGCCGCTCGGCCCGCGCGCCAGGCCGTTCGCCAACGCGACGATCGGCGTGGTGGAGCGGTAGTTGCGCACGAGTTCGCGAGTCGCCGCACCCGGATGCACGCGCGGGAAGTCGCGCAGATGGTCCGCGGAGGCACCGGTGAACGAATAGATCGTCTGGGACGGATCACCCACCACGCACAGCTCATGCCGCCCACCGAGCCACGCCAGCAGCAGGGCCTGTTGCAGGGCGTTGACGTCCTGGTACTCATCGACCACAAAGTGCCGGTACTGACCGCGGACCGTCTCGGCCATCCGGGCATCCGATCGGAGCATCCCCAGAGTCACGAGCAGGACGTCCTCGAAGTCGATGACGCCGCGCTCACCCTTGATCTCCTCGTAGGTGGCGATGAGCCGCGCCATCGCGGTCACGTCCATCCCGGGCGGGGTGCGGCGGGCACGGGTGGCGGCCGCGGCATACGTCTCTGCGGTGAGCGTCCCCGCCTTGGCCCACTCGATCTCGGCAGCGGCGTCCCGCAATTCGTCGCGGCTCAGACGCAGTCGCAGCCGCCCGCTCGCCTCGGCGACCGCTGCGGCCTTGGAGGGCATGATTTCCGGCGCCGCGCCACCCACAACCGCGGGCCAAAAAAAGTGAAGCTGCCGCAGGGCCGCGGCATGGAAGGTGCGCGCCTGAACTCCGGACACCCTCAGATCGCGCAACCGGGTGCGCATCTCGCCGGCGGCGCGGGCGGTGAACGTCAGGGCCAGCACGTGGGGCCCGGCATACACCCCTGCGCGCACCCCATAGGCGATCCGGTGGGTGATGGCCCGGGTCTTGCCCGTCCCGGCCCCGGCGATGACCCGCATCGGGCCCAGCGGCGCCGCGGCCACCTCGCGCTGCTCGGGATCGAGCGCGGCGAGGATCGCATCCGCGTCGGGGAAGGCCATGATGGGAAGGTACGGGCAGCTACCGACGTTCACCAAGCGACGTCATCTCGAACCCAAGGAGTCTCATGTCCGTCGCGGCCCCCGCCCCCGGCACCATCACCATGTTCTCGACGACCTGGTGCGGCTATTGCAAGCGCCTCAAGCACCAGCTGGACCGGGCGGGCATCGCCTACTCCGAGGTCAATATCGAGCAGGACCCCGAGGCCCTAGCGTTTGTCATGGCAGCCAATGGCGGCAACCAGACGGTCCCGACGCTGCTCTACTCCGACGGCAGCACGCAGACCAACCCCTCGATTGCCGAGGTCACGAAGCGCCTGGCCTAGCCCGGGGCTAGCTCCCCAACCACCGCAGGATCAGCCGGCGCGAGATCGACAGGGCCGTCCCGCCACCCCAGGCACCCTGCTCGACCTTGGTCCGGTACTGCGCCCGGGTCACCCACATCGCCTCGGCGATCTCGGTATGGTCCAGCACCAGGGTCGGGTCGTCGGTTCGCGCCTCGAAACCGAGCATGAGTGAGTTCGGGAATGGCCACGGCTGATCTGCCAGGTATGACACCTCGCGCACCCACACCCCCACCTCTTCGTGCACCTCACGGCGCACGGCCATGGCTAGGGACTCTCCGGGCTCGACGAAACCGGCGAGCACCGAGAGGCGACCGGGCGGCCAGGACGGGTGGCGAGCGAGCAACAGCCGATCGTCGGGGTCGAGAACGGCCATGATGACCGCTGGGTCGGTTCGGGGGAAGTGCTCGCTGCCGTCGGCCGGGCAGCGCCGGGTCCACCCCGCGCTCGCCACCTCGGTCGCGACTCCACACCGCGGGCAGTGGGTGTGGGTGCGATGCCAGTTGGCCAGCGCCACCGCCGTCGTCAGGGCTTCCGCATCGAGGGGTATGAGGTCGGCGCCCGAACCCCGCAGGCCCAGCCAACCGTCCTGAGCCCGATCCACCGGCCGCAGCAGCGCCACCCGGGCGTGGCCGCGCGAGTGCCCGAGGAAAACCGCCTGTCTCTTATACACATCTGACGCTGCCGACGAGCGATCTAGTGTAGATCTCGGTGGTCGCCGTATCATTAAAA
>CALLZC010000041.1 GCA_937858995.1 uncultured Nostocoides sp. | reverse complement strand
GGCAGCGTCAGATGTGTATAAGAGACAGCACTCCGGCCGACTTGGACGCCACCTTCGGGGTCTATGTCGAGGACGAATTCGTCAATACCGGTATGCGGGCCGTCGAGCGGGAGGACATCGAGTCCGACTGGGCCCGAACCTCCTTCGACCTGAGCACCGACTCGGTCGGCCTCTTCGACGGGCCGCGGCTCGTCGGCGCCGCTGAGGTGTATCAGGGGCGGCGCGCCGACGGCGCTGTGGACCCGGCCTTTCACGGCCGCGGTCTGGGCACCTGGCTCCTGGCCTGGACCGAGGACCGGGCGCGTGAGCAGGGCGGCACCCTGGTCGGGCAGACCAAGTTCGCGGAATCCCCCGCGCAACGCTTGCTCCAGGCCCGCGGCTATCTGCCGCGCTGGACCTCGTGGGTCCTCGAAGTGCCTGAGGGTGCGCGCATCGTGCCCCAGCCGCTACCGGCCGGATACACAATCCGCGAGTTCACGCACGCGGACGAGCGCACGGCATACCGGCTCATCAATGACGCCTTCAACGAGTGGCCGGATCGCGAACCGACCACCTTTGCGGACTGGCGGCCGCGCATCGTCGGCCGAACCGGCTTCTCGCCGTGGCAGATTCGCTTTGTCAGCGACCCCAGTGGAGAGGCGGTGGGCGTGGTGGCGACCATTCTCGACAGCCAGGGTTGCGCGTATGTCGACCAGCTTGCCGTGCGACGTGACCAGCGCCGGCGCGGCCTGGCGCGAGCCCTGCTGGTCGCGGCCTTCGACGAGGCACGTGCGCGCGGCGCCACCCGCTCGGAGCTCTCGACCGACTCCCGCACCGGCGCCCTGGGGCTCTATGAGGCGGTCGGCATGCGGGTCACCCAGACCTGGATCCACTGGGTGTGCGACCTCTGACCCGAGTCATCGCAGGGCCAAAGCCGCGAGCGCAGCGTTGACGATGGAACCCGGCGTCAAGTCATTCGCGGCATACAGATCCGCAACCGTGCCGGACTGACCGAAGGTGTCAACGCCGAGTGGAACGCACGGGACACCGAGCGCCGAGCCAAGCCAGGCCAGGGCATGCGAGGAGGCGTCGTGGACGGTGACCACGGGTGCGCTCAGGTCGAAGGCCGCCCGCAGCGCGCCCGGGATGGAGGGGGTCGTGGCGGTGCGGATGCCCTGGCGCAGGGTGCGCTGCCAGGCGGCATACAGCCGGTCCGCCGACGTCAGGTCGATGACGTGGGCCGCAATGCCCTCCTCCTGGAGTTCCGCCGCCGCCGCGAGGACTTCGGGCAGCACCGCCCCGGCGGCCGCGAGTTGGACCAGCGGCGCCCCGGGGGCGGGCGCCGCGTCGACCAGCCGGTATGCGCCGGCCAGCACCTGCCGCCGCAAGGTCGCCTCGCCAAGCCGGTCCCGGGCCGCGGCAAAGGGGGCCTGGTCGAGGGGGCGCGTGGTCAGGCGGAAGTAGTAGGAGCCGTCTTCGGTCTTGCCGAGGGCATCGCCGCTGCCCGGGTCGGCAATCCGGGACAAGGCATGACAGAGGAGCCAGTCGACGCAGGCGGCATACGCGGGTTCCAGCAGGGTGGTGTTGGGCAGCTCGATGCCCACGGAGGCGGTGATCGTGGACTGGTGCGCGCCGCCCTCGGGGGCCAGCGTCACGCCGGACGGCGTCCCGGCCACGACGAACCGCGAGCCGGAGTAGGCGGCATACACATAGGCATCCAGGCCCCGCAGGACGAACGGGTCATACAGGGTGCCCACGGGCAAGAGAAGCTGGTCCGAATGATCCCAGGCCAGGCCAAGCATCCCCAGGTTGAGGAAGAGGTTCATCTCGGAGATCCCGAGCTCGATGTGTTGTCCCGCAGGCGATTCGGTCCACTTGACCAGGGGGTCAACACCAAAGGACGGCTTGTCCTCCGGGTGGAAGACACCAGTCCGATTGATGAACCCGGCGAGGTTCGTGGAGGTCGCCACGTCCGGCGCGGTGGTCACGAGATGGTCCCCCACACCCTCGACGCGGGACAGGGCGACCAAGACCCGCCCGAAGGCCTCCTGTGTCGAGATCGGCTTGGCCGATGAGATTGCCGTGCTCACCGGGACGGGCAGCGGCTGGCGCTCCTGCGCCGGTGGCCGCCGCAGGTGCTCGGCCCGGACGGCCGCCCATTGACCCGCCGCGGACGTCGGGTCGAGGCGATCCCACTCGGTCTCGCTCGTCAGGCCGAGCCGCTCCCGCAGGGTGGCCACCTGCCCGGTGCTCAGCAGCGCCGAGTGATTGCGCGGGTTCCCGGCGATCGGCAACCCCCAGCCCTTGATGGTGTAGGCGAAGATGACGCTGGGGCGGGAGGTCTCGGCGTCGCACGCGGCATATGCGTCGAGCATGGCAACGACGTCGTGGCCGCCGAGGTCGGTCACCAGCGCGGCCAGGGCAGCATCGTCGAACCGGGAACAGTGGGCGATCAACTCCGCGGGTGCCCCGTCAAGGAAGCGGGCCCGCACGGCGTCCGGCTCGAGCCCGAAGAGCGACTGGTACCGCTCGTTGGGCATGGCGTCGATCCAGGCCTCCAGGGCCGCTCCCCCGGGCTCGGCAAAGGCGGCCAGGAGCGCCGGGCCGTATTTCACTTCGACGACATGCCAGCCCGCCGCCTGGAATTGGCTGCGCCACTGCTGGATTCGGATTCCCGGCACGACCCGGTCGAGGGACTGCCGGTTAAAGTCCACGATCCACATGACATTGCCGAGCCCCTGTGTCGCCGGATCGGCGATGGCCTCCCAGATGTTCCCCTCGTCCAGTTCGGCGTCGCCGAGGAGCGCCACGAAACGAGAGGCCGGGCGCGGACCGAAGTGGGCGTCGACATAGCGGCGGGCAACTGCGGCGAAGAGGGGCGCCGCGGGACCCAGGCCCACGGAACCGGTGGAGAAGTCCACCGGATCGGGGTCCTTGGTGCGCGAGGGATAGGACTGCAGACCACCGAAGGCGCGCAAGGTCGGCAGATAGGAGCGGTCGAGATTGCCCAGGAGGTACTGGATCGCGTGGAACGCCGGCGACGCGTGCGGCTTGACCGACACACGGTCGGGCGCGTCGAGATGGGCGAACCACAGAGCGGTCAAGGCGGTCACCAGGCTGGCGCTGCTGGCCTGATGTCCGCCGACCTTGACCCCGTCCCCCGTCTGGCGGTCGTGGTTGGCGGCATCCACGATCCGGGTGGCCAGCCACAGCACCCGCTGGGCGATGGTGTCCAAAAGCTGCGGATCGGGGCGATCGGTCATGACGGGTCCCACAACGAGTGGTAGGCATTGATGGCTGGCTGGCCCCCGAGGTGCGCATAGAGGACCGTCGAGTCGGCGGCAATATCGCCGCCCTGGACCAGGTCGATGAGGCCGGCCAGCGACTTGCCCTCATACACCGGGTCGGTGATCATCGCCTCCAACTGGGCACCGAGGGCGATGGCGTTCATCGTCGACGCCACCGGGACGCCATACAGGTCACCGGCCCACCCCGGCAACACCTCGATCTCGTCGTCGCGAATCTCGCGCCCGAGCTCGATGAGGTCGGCCGTATGCCGGGCGATCCGCGCGACCTGATCCGTGGTCTTGGCCAGGGTCGCCGAGGCGTCGATCCCGATGACCCGCCGGCGCTGGCCGGTCAGGTCCGCCAGGGCGGCGAAACCGGCGATCATGCCGGCGTGCGTGGAGCCGGTCACGGTGCAGACCACGATCGTGTCGAAGTGCACGCCGAGTGCGCGCTCCTGCTCGGCCACCTCGAAGGCCCAGTTGGCGAAGCCGAGCCCGCCGAGGGGGTGCTCGGAGGCGCCCGCCGGGATGGGGTATGGCCGTCCGCCCGCGTCGTGTACCTCCTGCAGCGCCTGCGTCCACGAGTCGCGGATGCCGATATCGAAACCGTGCGGGTCGAGGCGGGAGTCGGCGCCCATCATCCGCGAGAGCAGGATGTTGCCGACCTTGTCATTCACGGGGTCGTCCCAGGGCACCCACTTCTCCTGGACCAGCCGGCACTTCAGTCCCAGGTGGGCGGCAACCGCAGCGACCTGCCGGGTGTGGTTGCTCTGGTAACCGCCGATGGAGACCAGGGTGTCGGCGCCGCTGGCCAGAATGTCCGGGACGAGATACTCCAGCTTGCGGATCTTGTTGCCGCCGTATGCCAGTGCGCTGCTCACGTCCTCACGTTTGGCCCAGACCTCGGCGCCGCCCAAGTGCTGACTCAGCCGCCGCAGCGGGTGAACCGGGCTCGGCCCGAAAGTCAACGAATAGCGCGGGAACTCTTCGAGTCTCATGCCTGCTCCTTGCGGATCATGGCCGGGATCGGCACTGTCCCGATGGAACATACCGCTGCGTGACCTGTCACGAAACTCCCAGGGTTGTGCCCTACCCTGCGCACTTGATTCAGCCTGTCAGCACCAACGGGAGGGCCGCGTGGCCGCGAAGAAGAAGGACACTCCGGGAGCGTCAGCAGCGCGCCGGGCCGGGCTCGAGGCGGTGCGGCAACAGCAAGCGCGCGCCGAGCGCCGTCGCAGCCTCCTCTTTTGGACCGCTGGGCTCAGCGTCTTGGTCCTGATCGCGGGGGTCGTGGGGTTCACGATCTGGCGGGACAAGAAGAACACCCCGTCGTTGGCCGCGGTTCAAAGTTTCACGTACGAGGGTGGCGCCCACACCGATCAGAGCGTGACGTATGCGCAGAACCCGCCCGTGGGTGGCGAGCACGCCAACGCGTGGTTGAACTGCGGGGTCTATGACCAGCCGGTTCCCAACGAGAGCGCGGTGCATTCGCTGGAACATGGAGCGGTCTGGGTGACCTATGACCCGGCGCTGGCCGCCGCCGACGTGGCGACCCTGCGCGCGGCGATCCCCTCGACCTATATGGTCCTCTCACCCATGAGCGGACTTCCGGCGCCGGTCGTGGCGTCCGCCTGGGGCAAGCAGCTCAAGCTCACCGGCGCGAGCGATCCCCGCCTCGAGGAGTTCATCAAGGCCTACCGCCAGGGACCCCAGACCCCGGAGCCGGGCGCTGCCTGCACCGGCGGCATCGACGCACCGGGCAAGGTCGCCTGATGGGCAGCACGGCTGGCTCACCCGATCCCACCCGGCTGGATGCGCGGCCGGCGCTCGTGCGACCTGTCGTGGCCATCGCGGCCACCCTCGGGCTGGTGTTGGCCGCCCTGACCGGGTTTTGGGTGGCCCGTCTGGACGGGCCGCCGTCCTCGGCGAGTGCCGAGGCGGGATTCGCGCGCGATATGCAGACTCATCACGCGCAGGCGGTCGAGATGGCCTTCCTCATCCGGGACCGGTCCGAGGATGCCGATGTCCGCCGGATGGCATTCGACATGATCACCAGCCAGCAGGCCCAGATCGGGTCCATGTCGGCGTGGCTCACCCTCTGGGGACTCTCACCGACCGGCGACGACCCGCCCATGACGTGGATGGCGGGCTCACACTCCGGACATGGCAGCAGCGCTGATCCGGCCACCCCGGCCGCCATGCCGGGCATGGCAACGACCGCCGACTTGGCCCGCCTCGCCGACGCGGACGGTGTAGCTGCCGAGAAGCTCTTCCTGGAGCTGATGATCGCTCATCACAATGGCGGTGTGGAGATGGCCAAGGCGGTCTTGGAGCGCACACAGCGGTCCGAGGTGCGCAACCTCGCGCAGTCGATGGTCAACGCCCAGAGCGCCGAAATCCAAACGATGACACAGATGTTGGCCGCGCGCGGGTGACGGCCCGCCCGCGGCTTACGGGCTCTCGGCCGCGATCAGTTCATGGACAACCGCGACATACTCGGCGCGGGCGTCCTGCGCGTTCGTGCCGTGCAGCTTGGACCAGGCGTCATACTTCGCCCGGCCGACGAAGTCGGTGAACCCCGGTCGCTTGCCGGCCACGTCACCGTCGGTGGCCTGCTTGTAGAGCGCGTAAAGCCGCAGCTTGGTGTCATTGCCCGGATCCCGGGTCAGGTCGCCAACGGCCGCGATGGCCGCCTCGAAGTCTGCTTCGGTTGCCATGGGCATCAATGTAGTAGCGAATGGGTCGAGCGACGCTGGCCAGCCACGTGCTATTTGGTCGGCCCGCTCACCCCCACCCCAGCAGCGGCGGGGCGTTGGATTCGTAGACGTGCCCGCTCGGAGTTTGCAGGCGCGCCTGCCGAGGCGAGGCGCGAACCACCGACGTCCGCCAGCCCGGACTCTCCTTGACCTGGTTGCAGCGGGCGCACAGACCGGAGCCGTTGGCGAAGGCGGTCTCGCCAGAGCGCCGGGCCGGCTGAGTATGGTCGATCTGGACGATCGGGGCGTCACACCATGGGGTGGCACAGACGTCGTCCCGCAGCACGACCATCCGTCGCAGCAGCCCGGTGAAGACGCGTTTTCGGGAATCCATGGCGACCAGGTCACGCCCGTCGGGACCGGTGAATAGGCGCCGCACCCACACATCGTCGTGGCCGTTGTCTCGCACCCAGGACCGCGCGATCGGGGCCGGCACGCTGCCGTGCCCCGGGATCCGGGCTGGCTCCATCACCGAGCGCGCCCCGTCACCGAGCCCCAGCAGCGCCCGGTCCGTCATCACCAGGTGAATTTCGATCGGTGGCACTGCGCCCTGTTCCAGGCCGGCGAGGATCCGCAGCGCGGTGTCCGCCGCGATGGCGCGAGTAGAACGACCAGCCGGCAGTTCACGGGGATCTTGGCCGCCTGCGATGCAGGACGCTTGGCGCGTCAGGGCGGCATACGCCCCCACGACCTCACGCAGGGGGCCGAGCACCGTCAGGTAGGCCATCCCAGCGGGGGCCGGACGAACCGTGACTCGCCGGGTCGAGACGGCAGCCTCCATGCGCCGCACGATGCTGCCAGCATCCAACTCCGCGGCGACGCGGTGGGCGGCGCGACCGAGCGCGCGGGGAGCTAGGCGGCCCAGCAGCGGCGCCAGCCGCTGATCGAGCGCCATGCGATCCTCGGCCGACAGCGTCGCGCTTTCGCGCACCATCTCGACGGCGTGGCGCTCGCTGACTGCGCCGCTCTCCAACGCAGCCAGGGTGGCTGGCATCTCGCGGACCAGCGCTCGCGAGATGCCGACAAAGCGATCACCAAGGGTTGGTGACTCCCGTCGGGCGAGGGCCACTTCGGATCCCACAGACCGGGCGGCATCGTGGGGCGCCGAGGCCTCGCGCTCGGCGCGCACCGACTCGGCGGCCCGGGCCTGAAGACCACTACAAGCACCTTTGAGTCGTTCCAACTCCGCGATCAGATCAAGTCGGGCGGAATCCGAGAGCTCTCCGACGCGGATGTAGGGCAACGAGACCCGGAAGGCTTGCAGCGCCGCGACGCACGGGTGCCGGCGCCGATCGCGGACCAGCTCCCGCCTCGTCGATGCCCTGCTCAACCCCGTCATGAAAACCACTCTAGGGATGGGCACTGACAGCCCCTCGAGCTATGCCGCCAGCGAGGCCCCTGGCATCACGCAAACATCGGCACCGCGCGGGTTGCCGTCACCGCCCGCCCTTGGCGAGGTAGTCCTGACCGTCGTAGGCTCGCGCTCAGCCGCGTCGGCGCACCAATTCCTCGGCGATCTGGACGGCGTTCAGGGCCGCACCCTTGCGCAGGTTGTCGCCGACGACGAAGAGCACCAGCCCGCGCCCACCGTCGACCGACTGGTCCTGCCGGACCCGGCCGACGAAGACCTCGTCGCGGCCGGTGGCTGCCAGCGGATTCGGGTGCTCGCTCACGACGACGCCGGGCGCGGTGCCAAGCACCTCGAGCGCCTCGGCGGGGCTGATGGGCTCCCGGAACTCGGCGTGGATCGCGAGCGAATGCCCGGAGAAGACCGGAACCCGAACGCAGGTCCCCGAGACCCGCAAGTCCGGGATGTGCAGGATCCGCCGCGATTCGTTGCGCAGCTTCTGCTCCTCGTCGGTCTCCAGCGAGCCGTCATCGACGATCGAGCCGGCCACCGGGACGACATTGAAGGCGATGGGGGCGACATACTTCACCGGATCCGGCAGTTCCAGGGCGTCCCCGTGGCGCGCCAGGTCCTTGGGGTCGCCCGCGGCATACCCCGCCCGGAGCTGAGAGTCGAGCTCATCGAGCCCGGCGCCACCGCTGCCCGAAACCGCCTGATAGCTCGCAACGGTCAGCCGGACCAACCCGGCGTGCGCATGCAATGGTCCCAGGACCGGCATCGCGGCCATCGTGGTGCAGTTCGGGTTCGCGACGATCCCCTTGGGGATGTCAGCGAGATCGCCCGCATTGACCTCGGAGACGACGAGCGGAACCTGCGGGTCCTTGCGCCAGGCGCTGCTGTTGTCGATGACGACAGCGCCCGCCGCCGCGACCCGCGGCGCCCATTGGGTGCTCGTCGCGCCCCCATTGGAGAAGAGCGCGATGTCGAGGCCGCTGAAGTCTGCGGTGGCCGTGTCCTCGACCACGACCTCCTGGTCCCCGAACGGCAGGGTCGTGCCCGCCGAACGCTGCGACGCGAAGAACCGCACCTGGGTGAGCGGGAACTCCCGCTCGAGGAGCAGATCACGCATGACCTGACCGACCTGACCGGTGGCACCAAAGACCCCAACACGCATGGACCCAGGATAGATAGCCCGTCCAGCGGCTTTGCGCGCTGCCCAACCCTCGGGCGCGTCCCCACCCGCGAGCGGGGCCCTCAGACGCCGAGGTATGAGGTGAGCAGCCGGTGCACCTCCCGGTGCCCCTGACCCTGGGCGGACCCGACCAAGGCGGCCAGCTCGGCGGCCGGCAACTCCCGGCTCGCGCCATCGCGCAGCGCCAGCGCCGCGGCATCCGCGTCGCCCGCCGCCACGGCCGCGCGCAGATCCGCGACCGGGGTGCTGGACGCCCCGAACCACACCGCCTCGTGGATGGCCTGATAGCCGATCCGGTTGACATGGTCGCGGGCGATACCGGCGCGCAGCAGGCGGCCCACGGTCGTATGGTGTCCGCGCTCGGCGGCCCGGATGAGCCCAGTCCCGTTCCAGCTGTCGAGATCGTCGACCCGGGCACCATGCGCGAGCGTGAGGTCGAGGATCGCGTCATACCCCTCGCTGGTGGTGATCAGATAGGCCGACTGCTGCGTCTCATCCTTGGCGTTGACGTCGGCCCCGGCCGCGATGAGTTGCTCGGCCCGCGCGACGTCATTGGCCCAGGTTGCCGCGCGCAGGGCCGCGTTGCGGTCCAGCTCGCCACCGGACCCACCCTCGGACCCGCCACCGGCACCGCCGGCACCCGAGCACCCGGCGAGGGCGAGCACTAGCGCCGCGACCAGGGCGAACAGCACCCGCGGGTGGGGCGCCGCGGCATACCTGGCCATATCGCGATTCTCGCGCGCCGGCCCCACCATCGCCTAGAACCCCAGGCGCCGCAGTTGCCGAGGGTCGCGCTGCCAATCTTTGGCCACCTTCACGCGCAGGTGGAGAAAGATGCGCCGCCCCAGCAAATCCTCGATGCCGGCGCGCGCGTCCGTCCCGACCTCACGCAGCCGCGATCCCCCCTTGCCGATGATGATCGCCTTTTGGCTGTCGCGTTCCACATAGATGTTGACGCGCACATCCAGCAGCGGCCGGTCGTGGGGGGTGTCCTCGCGCTCGGTCATCTCTTCGACGAGGACCGCGATGGAGTGCGGCAACTCGTCGCGCACGCCCTCGAGCGCCGCCTCGCGCACCAGCTCGGCGATCCGGGCCTCGGTGTCCTCGTCGGTGATCACCCCCTCGGGATAGAGGGGCCCCGGCGAGGGGGGCAGGTAGGACGAGAGCACGCGGAGCACATCGTCCACCTGGTCGCCGCGGGTGGCCGAGCACGGCACGATCGCCGCCCAGTCCCCCAATTGATCGATGGCGATCAGGTGCTCGGCGACCCGCTGCCGCTCGACCGTATCGATCTTGGTGGCGATGGCGACGACCGGCAGCTTGCGTCCACGCATCAACTCCCCGAGCTCGTTGGCGATGAAGCGGTCTCCGGGGCCGATCCGCTGATCGGCCGGCAGGCAGAACCCCACGACGTCGACATCCAGGATCGTGGCACGGACCAGATCGTTGAGCCGCTGACCCAGCAGGGTGCGTGCCTTATGCAGGCCGGGTGTGTCGACGAGGATGAGCTGGCTGCTCGGCCCGGTGACGATGCCCCGGATCGCATGACGGGTGGTCTGCGGCTTGGATGAGGTGATGGCCACCTTGTCTCCGACCAGGGCGTTGGTCAGCGTGGACTTGCCCGCATTCGGGCGGCCCACCAGGGCGGCAAAGCCGGCGGCATAGGGCTCGATTGCCTCGCTCATGCTCGGCCCTCCGACCGTTTGGGTGTCGGATCGGGGTCGGCGACGACGATCTCGCCGTCGGCGTCGGTGACCTGCGGCAACGGCGTGACCAGCACCGAGGCGATCCGGTGCCGTCGCCCGGCCATCCGCTCAGCCGTCAGGCGATACCGGCCCACCTCGCACTGGGATCCGAGAATCGGGACCAGCCCGAGTTGCTTGGCGATCAGGCCACCCACGGTGTCGACCTCATCCTCCTCGAGGTCGATATCGAAGGCGTCGGCGAAGTCATCGACATTCATGGCGGCCGGGATGCGGAAGCGGCCATCCCCTAGGTCCTCGACTCCCGGGGTTTCCCGGTCGTACTCGTCGTCGATCTCGCCGACGATCTCCTCCAAGATGTCCTCGATGGTCACCAGGCCGGCCGTGCCGCCATATTCGTCGACAACGATGGCGATGTGCACCGACCCGAGCTGCATCTCGCGCAGCAGGTCATCGACCGGCTTCGACTCGGGGACGAAGGGCATCGGGCGCAGCAGTGAATCGACGGTGAAGGCGGCCAGGTCCTGTTGCCCGGACAGCATCTGGCGCACGACGTCCTTGAGATAGACGATGCCGATGACGTCATCCGGGCCGTCACCGATCACCGGCAGCCGGGAGAAGCCGGAGCGGTTGAAGAGCGACATGGCCTGACGGGCCGACTTGCCCGCCTCGATGGTGATCATGTCGGTGCGCGGGACCATCACCTCCCGGGCGATGGTGTCGCCGAGTTCGAAGACGGAGTGCAGCATCTCGCGTTCGTCGTCCTCGATGAGCGCGTTCTCGCCAGCGAGATCGACCAGGTCGCGCAACTCCGACTCGCTTTGAAACGGCCCATCGCGATAGCCGCGCCCCGGGGTGACCAGGTTGCCGATGATGACGAGCAGCCGGGCGATGGGCCCCAGGATGCGACGCAGCCAAACGACGACTGGGGCGAGCGCCAGGGCCACCCGGTCGGAATGCTGGCGGCCCAGCGTGCGCGGCGAGACCCCCACCACGACGAAGGACACCAGGGTCATCACCCCGATCGAGGTGAGCAAGGGTTGCCAGAATCCCTCGACCATCCCGGTGACGGCGAGCGTCAGGCACACGGCGGCAACGCTTTCGGCGACGGTGCGCAGGAAGGCCGTCACCGAGAGGTATGCCGCGCTGTCGGCCAGGATCAGCCCCAGGGCAACCGCGCCGCCGCGCCCCTCGTCGGCGAGTTCCTCGGCACGCACCCGACTGGAGCGCCCGATTGCGGCCTCGGCTAAGGCGAGCATGAAGGCGAAGACGACCGCGACGAGCGCGATGGCGACGAGTTGGACGGTCATGACTCAGGCGCTGGGTCGCCCGCGGGTGGCGAGGAAGGTGAGCAACAAGTGCCGTTGCAGCTCGAACATCTCCTTCTCCTCCTGCTCCTGCGCGTGGTCGTATCCGAGCAGGTGCAAGATGCCATGTGTGGTCAGGAGGAAGAGCTCCTCGGCGGGGGCATGTCCGGCTTCGGCGGCCTGTCGGATCGCCACCGCTGGGCACAAGACGATGTCGCCCAGTACGCCCTCCGGCGAGGTCTCCCCGTCACGGCCCGGCCGCAACTCATCCATCGGGAAACTCATCACATCGGTCGGGCCGGGCAGGTCCATCCACTTCTCGTGCAGGACCGCCATGGTCTCCTCGTCCACCAGCCGCAGGCAGAGCTCGGCTCGCGGGTGCACCCGCATTTCCGCCATCACATAGCGGGCGAGCTCGACCAACTCGAGTTCGTCCGCGGCGTAGTCAGTCTCGTTGAGGACGTCGACGCCCACCAGCGGTCCTTCCCGATCCGGTGCGCCCCGGCTGCGCGGCGTCCCAGCGGCCATAAGCGTCCACGATGTCGCCCACCAGCCGGTGCCGCACGACATCGGCGGACGTGAGGTAGGCGAAGTGGACGTCCCCGATCCCGTGCAGGATGTCCTGGACGACCCGCAGCCCGCTCTGGGTGCCGCCGGGCAGGTCCACCTGGGTGACATCTCCCGTGACGACGATCTTGGATCCGAACCCCAGTCGGGTCAGGAACATCTTCATTTGCTCGGTCGAGGTGTTCTGCGCCTCGTCGAGGATGATGAAGGCGTCGTTGAGAGTGCGTCCGCGCATATAGGCCAGGGGCGCCACCTCGATAGTCCCCGCCGCCATCAGGCGCGGGATCGACTCGGGGTCGATCATGTCGTGGAGGGCGTCATACAGCGGACGCAGATAGGGATCGATCTTGTCGTTGAGGGTCCCCGGGAGGAAGCCCAACCGCTCACCAGCCTCGACAGCCGGACGGGTCAGGATGATCCGGTTGACCTGCTTGGCCTGCAAGGCCGCAACCGCCTTGGCCATGGCCAAATACGTCTTTCCGGTGCCGGCCGGTCCGATGCCGAAGACGATGGTGTGGGCGTCGATGGCATCGACATAGCGCTTCTGATTCAGCGTCTTGGGGCGGATCGTGCGCCCCCGGTTGGAAACGATATTGAGCGTCAGCACATCGGCGGGGCGTTCACTGGTCTGGGCTCGCAGCATGGCGATCGAGCGCTCGACGGCGTCGCGGTTCAATGCCTGACCGGCGGCCAGCACCTCCAGAAGGGCGTCGATGGTGCGTTCGACGAGCGCCACATCGGCGCTCGGTCCAGTCATCCGGAACTCGTTGCCCCGCACGTGGATCTGCACGTCGGGGAAGGCTCGTTCGAGGGTTCGCAGGAGCTCGTCGCGGGGCCCGAGCAGCGTGACCATGGGGACCGACGACGGGATCTCAACAATATGCAAGGGGTGCATGGGCTGCGGCGGGCCGCTCGCCTCGGTGGGATGTTCACTCATGGGTGCCACCATTCTAGGCACCGCTCAACCAGGGGGCCACGTCAATCCACGGCCGCCCAGCAGGTGAACGTGCGCGTGGAAGACGCTCTGACCGGCTTCCGCGCCGGTGTTCGTCACGAGCCGGTAGCCCGCTTCGAGCCCCTGCTCGTCGGCAACCTGCCCCGCCAGGGCGAAGACCGCCGCAAGGTCCTGCGGGTGCGCGGCGAGTTCGGCCGCATTGGCGACATGGCGCTTGGGGATCACCAGGACGTGGGTAGGCGCCTGGGGGTCGATATCCCGAAAGGCAAGCGCGAGGTCGCTCTCGGCGACCACATCGGCCGGGATGTCACGCGCAACGAGTGCGCAGAACAGGCACTGGCTCATGGACGCCAAACCTAGCGGGTCAACCGAAATGCCCGTCGGCACGTGGAGAGGGCGTGACAATGACGCTTGTGGCGCACTCGCACGGGCAGCTGACGTCGCTGAGCGCCGATGAGGCGCTCGCGGCGCTCTATGCCGCGCAGTGGGCACCCATGGTGCGGCTGGCATGGCTGCTCGTGCGCGACCAGGGGGTTGCCGAAGACGTCGTCCAGGACGCCCTGATCGGGCTGCACCGTCGCTGGGAGCACCTGAGCGACAAGGAGCAGGCCGTGGGCTACCTCCGGCGCAGCGTCGTCAATGCGTCTCGCTCGGTCCTGCGCCACCGCACGGTCGAGAACACCTATCTGAGCACCGCCGGACCGGCGGCCGAGCGGACCCAGATCGTCCCCAGCGCTGAGCACCTCGCCTTGGGCACCCTCGGCAATGCCGAGATGCTCGCCGCCCTGCAGCGGCTGCCGCGCCGTCAGCGCGAGGTGCTCGTGCTGCGCTACTACTGCGATCTCAGCGAGGCCCAGATCGCCCACAGCCTCGGCATTGCCCCCGGGTCGGTCAAGGCCCACGCGCATCGGGGTCTGGTTGCCCTGCGTGAGCTCATGGCCGCCAACTCGACCCGCACTCCCCGGGAGAACTCATGAATACCCGCCACGATGACGACTTCCGTGACCTGGAAGCGGACCTGCGCAGCGCGCTCCAAGCCGAGGCCCAGTCGATCATCCCCGGTGAGCGACTGGCGGCCATCCAGCATCAGGTCCGTATGCAGTCCGCCCCCGCGCGTCCGCGCACCCGCTGGCTGGCGCTGGTCGCCGCGGCCGCCGCGGTGGCCCTGGTGGCGACCATGGCCGCGCTCTCCCTCTTCCCCGGCCTACGGGCTCCTAACAACCCGGCCGCGAGCGGGCCGACGATCTCGAGCACTCCAGCTACGGATCCCTTCGACTCCCCCGTCCCGAGCGAGACGTCAGCATCGGGCAGTGCCGCCCTTCCCGTGTACTACCTCACGATGGGCGGGCTCCCGTCCGGCGGGGCGCGGTGGTTGCTGGCGCGCACCTTCGTGCGACCGCAGGCCGGGTCGGCGACCGACCCACAGACGCGGATCCGCGCGGCCCTGCAGTGGTGCCTCAGCCCGGCCGCCTGGCCGCACGACGACCTCGCGCCGGCATTCACCGACGTGCGGGTCACCGCCATGTCCGCGGCACCCGATGCGCTGACTGTGACCCTCTCGGGCCCCGGCCGCGACCTGAGCGGGAGCGGCGACGCCAACCTCGCCGAGATGGCCGTGCAGCAACTGGTCTGGACGGCTCAGGCGGCCTACGGACAGCGGGTTCCGGTCAGCTTCCGGGTGGCCGACGGGAGCCGGCTGCTCCTGGGTCGCCTCCCCACGACGGCGCGGTATGACCGGCCGGACACCTCCGCCATCTTCAGTCAGGCGGCACCCGTCTGGATCGACAGCCCGGGCATCGGCCAGGTGCTCCCGGCCGGCACGCCGACCCGGGCGTCGGGGCTCGCCGCCGTGGGCACCACCGTGGCCTGGCATCTGGAGAACCTCTCCGGCGGCGCCGTTATCGCGAGCAGCAGCGCCACCCTGGGGGACCTGGTCGCCCCGTCAGGTCAGCGCGGTTACGCCTTCGACCTGCCCCTGCTGACACCCGGGTCCTATGCCTTGCGGGTGAGCACCATGCCCGAGGGCACCGCAGGCACCGACGGCTCCGGGGCCGTCGTTGCGGTGGCCACGTTCACCGTGGAGTAGCCGCCCGGCGCTTAGCGCCAGCGCTGCCGCGCCGACAGGACGGCGATGGCGGCCGGCCCGGCGCCGGAGGCCCGCAGCACCGTGGCACCCAGGCGCACCGGAAGCCCGCCGGCGGCCTCGAACCGGCGCACCTCCTCGTCGCTGATCCCGCCTTCGGGGCCGACGATGAGCAGGACCTCCCCGACCTGTGGCATCGGCTGCCCGGCCAGGGCGTGGGTGGCCTGCTCGTGGAGCACGAAGCAGGCGGCTGCGCGCTCGGCCCGGCGGGCGAGCGCGGCAGAGTCCACGAGGTCCTCGAGCGGCGGAACCCAGGCCCGCCGGCTCTGTTTCACCGCCGCCCGGACCGTCTCCACCCATCGCTGCCGGGACTTGGCGGCCCGATCGCCGCGCCACCGAACGATGGACCGGTCGGCCTGCCACGGGATGATCCGATCGACGCCGAACTCGGTGGCCATCTCGATCGCCGCCTCGTCCCGGTCGGCCTTGGCCAGCGCCTGGGCCAGCGTGATCGTCACTGCCGGCGGCGGCTCGTCCACCACGTCCTCGACGGCGAGCCGCACCTGAGAGGCTTCGGCCGCGGCAACCGTGCCGGTGAGCCGCCGGCCGGCACCGTCGGCGACGTAGAGCCGCTCCCCCGGGCGCACCCGTTTGACTGTCGCAGCATGTCGACCCTCCGGCCCCGCCAGGACATATGTCGTGCCCACGCTGACGTGGGCCAGTTCCCCGGGCTGGGTGAGGAAGAGGGCAAGGGTCATGGGGTCACCGCGGCTTGAACGCGTCCCGCATCTTGCCCATGAACCCGTGACCGCCGGCGGCGAGCTTGCCTGCTGGGGCCTCCTCACCACGCAGCGTCGCCAACTGGCGCAGCAGCGCCTCCTGCTCCGCGTCGATGCGGGTGGGGGTGCGCACGTCGGCGTGCACGATCAGATCGCCGCGACCGCCGGCCCGCAGGTGCGTCACGCCGAGGCCGCGCAAGGTGATCGTCTCCCCCGCCTGAGTTCCGGCGCGCACGTCGATGTCCTGCAGGCCGTCGAAGGTTTCCAGCTTCATCGAGGCGCCCAGTGCAGCAGCTGTCATCGGCACCTGGAGGCTGGCGTGCAGATCGTCGCCCCGCCGGGTGAAAACGGGATGCGGGTTGACGGCCACTTCGACGTAGAGGTCGCCAGCCGGGCCACCGCCGGGACCGACCTCACCCTCGCCGGCGAGGTGGATTCGCGTGCCGCTGTCGACGCCAGCGGGGATAGCGATGGTCATGGTGCGCTGCGTGCGCACCCGGCCGTGGCCGGAGCACTCGAAGCACGGGTCGGTGATGACCTGGCCGAATCCCTGACAGGCGGTGCACGGCCGCGAGGTCATGACCTGACCGAGGAAGCTGCGCTGGACCTGCTGGACCTCGCCGCGCCCACCGCATACGTCGCACCGCCGGGTGCCGGTGCCCGGTTGCGAGCCGTCACCCTTGCAGGTGCCGCAGGCGGCGGCCGTCTCGATCGTGAGCTCCCGTTCGCCGCCGAAGACGGCGTCCATCAACTCCACGGGCAGCCGCACGAGGCCGTCCTGACCCCGGCTGGTGCGCGAGCGCGGGCCGCGGGCCGGCCCCCCGGCCCCGGCGCCGAAGAAGGCGTCCATGATGTCGCTGAAGGAGAAGCCCTGACCGAAGCCAGCGTGCGCCCCGCCATACGGATCATTGCCCAGATCGAATTGGCGACGCTTGTCCGGGTCGGACAAGACGTCATACGCCTGGGAGACACGCTTGAACCGCTCCTCGGCCTCCGGACCGGGGTTGACGTCCGGGTGCAGCTTGCGGGCGAGCCGGCGGTAGGCCTGCTTGATCGCCTCGGGGCTGGCGTCCCGGGACACCCCGAGATCCTCGTAGTAGTCGTTCACCTGATCCTCGATCGGTTCGTTGGGTAATCGGGGTGGCTCACTGCGCGAGCAACCGCGAGAGGTATGCCGCGACGGTGCGGACCGCGGCCATGCTGACGGGATAGTCCATCCGGGTCGGTCCCACGACACCCAGCCCGCCGACCAGTTCGGCGCCGGTGCCATAGCCCGTGGTCACCATCGACGTCGACTGCAACTGGGTCACCGGGTTCTCGTGGCCGATCCGGACGGCGATATGGTCGCCGCCCGCTTCCGCAGAGAGCAACCGCAGGAGCACCACATGTTGTTCCAGGGCGTCGAGCACCGGCTCCAGGGTGGCGGGGAAGTCTGCGGGATGGCGCACCAGGTTCGCCGTCCCGGCGAGCATCACCCGCTCCTCGCGCTCCTGAAGGGCCTCGTCGAGCGCCCCCACGACCCGGCGCACCACCTCGCGCTCGGTCGGCGCGAAGGCGTCGGGCAGGGCACTGAGGACCGTCGCGGCGTCCACGAGGCGCCGCCCGGCCGCGGCGCTATTGATCCCGGTCCGCAGGCGCGCCACCAGGTCCGTGTCGTCGGCCTCCAGGGGGTGCTCGACATCCACCACCCGCGGCTCGACCCGACCCGTGGTGGTGATGAGCACGATCATCAGCCGGGACCCGCCCATCGGCACCAACTCGATGTGCCGCACGCACGAGCGGGTCAGGGATGGGTACTGCATCATCGCGACCTGCCCCGTCAGCGAGGACAGCAGCCGGACCGTGCGATCCACCACATCGTCGAGGTCCACCGGATCGTGCAGGAATTCGGCGATCGCGGCCCGCTCACTGCGACTCATGGGCTTGATCTGCGAGAGCCGGTCCACGAAGAGCCGGTAGCCGGCGTCGGTCGGCACGCGCCCCGCGCTGGTATGCGGTGCGGCGATCAGCCCCTCCTCCTCCAACGCCGCCATGTCGTTGCGGATGGTGGCGGCGGAGACACCAAAAGCGTGCCGCTCCAGGAGCGCCTTGGAGCCGACCGGCTCGCTGGTGTGGACATAGTCCTGGACGATCGCGCCCAGCACGGCCAGGCGTCGCTCGCTGGACAACGGACGATCTGCGGACATGCTGCTGCTCCTCTCGGCCGGCTCGGGTCTCGGTCCCCGTCGTGCTGGCACTCCGGCACGTCGAGTGCCAATTCTAGCGAGCGCGGAGGTGGGACGAGTCCCGCGCGCCGCGTCGGCACGTCCCGCCCGCGGCCCGTGGCCTAGGGTGACGCAAGTGAACGACCGTTACGGAAGTGACGTCCTGCGCGGCGATTGGCGCCGCCCGACGCGGGGCCGGTCGGTGACGCATCCCGCCACGCCCGGGCTGGTGGTCGAAGACGGCGAAACGGGGTGGGTCGGGGCGATCGTGGCCGTGGAGACCATCGGCGGCCAGCAACTGGTCTCGTTGGAGGATCGCCGCGGCCGAGTGCGCGCCTTTCCCCTGGGGCCCGGGTTCTTGATCGACGGCGCGCCGACGGTTCTAGCGCCGCCCCCCGCGCCCGCCGCACCTCGCGGCCCGGCTCGCACCGCCAGTGGATCGCTGGCGGTGACTGGCGCGCGGGCCCGGGTGGCCGCGGCGTCGCGGATCTTCGTCGAGGGCACCCACGACGCGGAACTCGTGGAAAAGGTCTGGGGTGCGGATCTGCGGATCGAGGGCGTCGTGGTGGAGGTGCTGCACGGGGTGGACGACCTCGCGGCTGCCCTGGCCGACTTCGGGCCCACGGCGAGCGCGCGCGCCGGAGTGCTGGTGGACCATCTCGTTGCCGGTTCCAAGGAGCAACGCATCGCGCACGAGGCCATGCGGCGTTTTGGCGCCGACCGCGTGCTGATCGTCGGTCATCCGTATGTCGATGTCTGGCAGGCGATCCGGCCCGAGCGCGTGGGGCTGCGTCAGTGGCCCGTGATCCCGCGCGGCCAGGATTGGAAGACGGGCATCGCGGCGGCCCTGGGCCTGCCGCATACGAGCACGCAGGACATCGGCCTGGTCTGGAAGCACCTGCTCTCCCGGGTCCGGACGTATGCCGATCTCGAACCGGCCTTCTCGGGGCGGGTCGAGGAATTGGTGGACTTCGTCACCGGCCCCTGAACCGACCCCCGACACGCCCCTGGCTTTCCCGCAATCTGGAATTGTGGAGCGGCACGGTGCGGTTGACTGATCCTGCAGGCACACATTTTCCGGGACCGCCCCGGAAGCCTCGCACCGAGGAAACGACAGACATGAGTCAACAGCCGCAGTCGAACGAGCCGGTGTTCCCGGACGCCACGTCGCCCTACCCGAGCCAGCCGACCCAGCCCGTGCCGTCGGCGAGCGGTCCGGCATACCCCGCTGATGCCGCACCCCCGGCCTACCCGCCGCCCGCCGCCTACCCGCCGCCCCCGGCCTTCCCGCCGCCGGCCGCCTACCCGCCGCCCACCCAGCAGAGCGGCTGGAGCCAGGCGACCGATCGGCTGACCGGGTCGGCGCCACTGACCCCGAAGGACGAGCGCACGCTGGGCATGCTTGCCCACCTGGTGCCGCTGATTTTCTTCGTCCTCAGCGCCGGAACCCTGGGCTTCATCGCCTCGATCGTCTTCTACATCATGTACAAGGACCGTGGGCCGTTCGTGCGCGCGCACGCCGCCAACTCGCTCAACGTCCAGATCATCACCCTCATCGGGTTGATCATCTCGGGCTTCCTGATGCTGGTCCTCATCGGCTTCCTGACCTATCCGATGGTGTGTCTCTTCGCGATCGTCGTCCACATCATCGGCGCCTCGAAGGCCAGCGCCGGTCAGTGGTATAACCCGCCGCTGACCCCCCAGTTCGTCCGCTAGCCGCCTATCCCGGGTAGCCGAGCAACCGGCGGACCACGGTATCCGCGAGCAACCGGCCCCGCAGGGTCAACACGATTCTGCGGGGCCGCGTCGCGTCTGCGGGGCGCAGCGCGATCAGGCCGTCGGCGACCAGCTCCGGGACGGCGGCGCGACCCGGCTCCGGAAGGCGAGCAACCGGCATACCCTCGTGCAGGCGGATGCCCAGCAAGACCTCCTCGTCGCCCCGTTGGGCGGCCGTGAGCACCTCGCGACCGGCCGCCGGGGACGTGCCACCGGCAAGCCGATCCGCATACGCACCCGGATGCTTGACATTCCACCAGCGCACGCCGCCGACGTGGCTGTGAGCCCCCGGGCCGAAACCCCACCAATGGCCGCCCCGCCAGTAGGCCAGGTTGTGTCGGCACTCGCGGCCGGGGCGGGCGAAGTTGCTCACCTCGTACCAGGCGTAGCCGGCGGCGCCCAGAACCGCGTCGGCGAGCTCGTACTTGTCGGCTTCGTCATCGTCGTCGGGTGTCGGCACCGCGCCCCGGCGCACCGCGGCGGCGAGCTTGGTCCCCGGCTCGACCACCAGTGCGTAGGCCGAGAGATGATCCGGCTCGAGCGCAAGGGCGGCCTCCAGACTGTGGCGCCAGTCCCCGAGCGACTCCCCGGGTGTGCCATAGATCAGGTCGAGGCTGACCTCGAGGTCCGCCGCCCGCGCCGCCGCCACCGCGCTGGCCACATTGGCGGGATCGTGCGTGCGCTCCAGGGTCCGCAGCACGTGCGGCACGGCCGACTGCATCCCGAAACTCACTCGCGTGAACCCACCCGCCCGCAGTTGCCGCAGGCTCTGCGGGGTCACGGAGTCCGGGTTGGCCTCCGTGGTGACCTCGGCGTCCGGGGCAAAATCCCAGTGCCGGCGTAGCCTATCCAGGATCTCGACGAGCTGCCCGGCCGGCAGCAAGGTCGGCGTCCCGCCCCCACAGAAGACCGTCGTCAGGTGGCGCGTCCCGGCCGGGGCGAGCACCCCGGCCGCCAACTCGATCTCCCTCGCGAGCGCCTGCGCATAGGTCGCCGGCGCGCCCGCGGCGCCACCTAGCTCCCCCGGCGCGTAGGTATTGAAGTCGCAGTAGCCGCACCGCACCCGACAAAAGGGCACGTGCACGTATGCCGCGAGCGGCTCCCCCACCGCAGCGCGCAGCGCGCTTTCGGGCAGCCGGCCATCCGGGGGGGCAGGATCACCCTGCGGGAGGGTCGGTGGCGGCATACGGGGATCCTCTCAGCAGGGGGCGGCGCGCGCCGAACCCCAGGCGCACCACACCGGGCGGCGTGTCCAGTGCGACACGCCGCGCGGGAAAAGAAATTCGAAAAAGTCGGCCGCTAACCGTTGCTCGACCCCTCGTGGCAGGGTAGAAATTACCCATCGCAACCACCTCCGGGTGAGAGCGAGAGATCGGACCCTCGGGTGCGATCGACGATGCGAAACGTGTTTCGCATCACCAGATTCCAAAGTTTCGGCGGAGGAATCACGATCACGACTTCGGTCGAGATCACCCCGCACCGGCTTCGGCCGGAGCAGCGAACTCGACTTCGGTCGGGATCGACGAGGGCCTCGGAAACTCATACTTTCCGAGGCCCTCACCTATTCCTGGCCTACCCTTGGGCGCGTGCACCGGTGGATCGACCTCGACGGCGTCGCCAATATGCGCGACCTGGGCGGCCTGCCCACCCGCGACGGCCGGGTGATCGCGCCCCGGCGGCTGATCCGTTCCGAACATCTGCAAGATCTGAGCCCGGCCGATGTGACCCGGGTCGTTCGGGAGTTGAACGTGCGCGATGTCGTCGACCTGCGCACCCACACCGAGGTGGACGCCGCCCGTCCCGGCCCGCTCGCGGCCGCCGGCGTGCGTCACCACCACCACAGCTTCCTCCCGGAGGCCCGCCCGGGACTACCCCCGGTCGATTTCCTGTCCGAGAACCCCGACCGAGTACGTCCGCTCAAGGACACCGACTACTGGACCCAGCATTACCGCGGCTACCTGACCCAACGGCCCGACTCCGTGACCGCCGCGCTCGCGGTGATTGCCACATCCCCCGGGGCGGTGATCGTGCACTGCGCGGCCGGCAAGGACCGCACCGGGACCGTCATCGCTCTCGCGTTGGCGGTGGCCGGGGTGCCGCACGAGGCGATCATCGAGGACTATCTGCTGACCGACGAGCGGCTCGATCGGGTGCTCGACCGGCTGTTGGAGCACGAGCCCTATCGCACCGCATTGCGGCAGACACCCCGCGACGAGCACCGCCCGGTGGCGCACTCCATGGCCGCCTTGCTCGCCATGGTGGACGCCGACTTCGGCGGGGCGGGTGGCTGGCTGCTGGCGCAGGGGTGGAGCCCCGGCGAGGTCGAAACCCTGCGGACCCGACTGCTCGAGGCGGCCTGACGCCCGGCCGGGTGAGGGATCAGCGTTTGCCGCTCTCCGAGCCGGCGCCATCGGAGGTCAGCGCGGCGATGAAGGCCTCCTGGGGCACCTCGACGGTGCCGATGTTCTTCATCCGCTTCTTGCCCTCCTTCTGCTTCTCCAGCAGTTTGCGCTTGCGGGTGATGTCCCCGCCATAGCACTTGGCCAGGACGTCCTTGCGGATTGCGCGGATGTTCTCCCGGGCGATGATCCGGGCACCGATCGCTGCCTGGATCGGCACCTCGAACTGCTGGCGCGGGATGAGCGCCTTGAGCTTGGCGACCATCATCACGCCATACGAATAGGCCTTGTCCTTGTGCACGATGGCGCTGAAGGCATCGACGGTCTGCCCCTGCAGCAGGATGTCGACCTTGACCAGGTCGGCCACCTGCTCGCCCTCGGGCTCGTAATCGAGCGAGGCATAGCCTCGGGTGCGCGACTTCAACTGGTCGAAGAAGTCATAGACGATTTCGGCCAGCGGGAGGGTGTAGCGCATCTCCACGCGGTCTTCGGAGAGATAGTCCATCCCCCGCAGCGTCCCGCGCTTGGCCTGGCACAGCTCCATGATCGCGCCGATGAAGTCGCTGGGCGCCAGAATCGTCGCCCGCACCACGGGTTCGCGAACCTCGGCGATCTTGCCGCCGGGAAACTCGCTGGGGTTGGTGACCGTGACGATCCCGCCATCCTCCATCGTCACCGAATAGACGACATTGGGTAGCGTCGAGATCAGGTCGAGTCCGAACTCGCGCTCCAGCCGCTCACGAACGATTTCCAGGTGCAGCAACCCCAGGAAGCCGCAGCGGAACCCAAAGCCCAGCGCCGCCGAGGTTTCCGGCTCATAGGCCAGCGCCGCGTCGTTGAGCTTGAGCTTGTCCAGGGCCTCGCGCAGGGCCGGGTAGTCCGAGCCGTCGATCGGATAGAGGCCGGAAAAGACCATGGGCTTGGGATCGCGATATCCGCCGAGAGCCACCGTGGCCGGTTTGCTCGCATTGGTCACCGTGTCACCCACCCGGGACTGGCGCACGTCCTTGACCCCGGTGATGAGATAGCCCACCTCGCCGACCCCGAGCCCCTTGGATGGCACCGGCTCCGGGGAGATCACCCCGATCTCGAGCAGCTCGTGAGTGGCCCGGGTCGACATCATGACAATCCGCTCCCGGGGGTTGAGATTGCCGTCGATGACGCGCACATAGGTCACGACCCCGCGATAGGTGTCATAGACCGAGTCGAAGATCATGGCACGCGCGGGGGCCTCGGGATCGCCCACCGGCGCCGGCACCTGCCGGACGATCTCATCCAGCAGGGCCTCGACGCCCGCTCCCGTCTTGCCCGAGACCTGCAGGCAATCCTGCGGGGCGCACCCGATCAGGCCGGCGAGCTCGGCGGCATACTTCTCCGGCTGGGCCGCCGGCAGGTCGATCTTGTTGAGCACGGGAATGACGGTGAGTTCGTTCTCCATGGCCAGATAGAGGTTGGCCAGCGTCTGCGCCTCGATCCCCTGCGCGGCATCGACGAGCAGGACCGCCCCCTCGCACGCGGCAAGACTGCGCGAGACCTCATAGGTGAAGTCGACGTGCCCGGGCGTGTCGATCATGTTCAGGGCATAGGTGGTCGCATCCAGCGCCCAGGGCATCCGCACGGCCTGCGACTTGATGGTGATCCCGCGCTCGCGCTCGATGTCCATGCGGTCCAGATACTGCGCCCGCATCGAGCGATCGTCGACGACGCCGGTCAACTGGAGCATCCGGTCCGCGAGGGTGGACTTGCCGTGATCGATGTGGGCGATGATGCAGAAGTTGCGGATCAACTCCGGCGGCGTGGCGTGCGGCTGCAACGCGTCGCGGGCTCGGGGTGACACGGTCGATGCGGTCCTTTGTCAAAATGGGGCCGGATGGGCCCCCAAGTCTCCCATGCCCCAGGGCGCGGCACGACATACGGGGCGCAAGCGGCCCGGCATACGCGATGATGGACGGACGCCGCCGGTCACGGCGCGCCGAGGAGGATGTATGACGATCCAGCACCCACCCCAGCTCCCGCCGCAGCTCCCGCCCGAGGGGATGATGGTGGCCCACCAGCCCTTCGATGACACGCGTCGGCGGGAGATCCGCGCCAGCCTGCGGCATCCCCTGGAGAATCTGACCCTCATCGTCGCGGTGATCGCCTCGGTGACCGTCATGGGCGTCTCGATCTACTCGCTCATCGACGCCCTGCGCGAGGATCGGGCGCCGGGCATCTACACCCTGTTGTTCAGCCTGGCGCCGCTGGTGCTGTGGTTGGTGCGTGGCCAGCTCATGGCCAGGCTGCGCGTCTCGAGCGTCAAGATCACCCCGACGCAGTATCCGCAGGCCTACGCGATGGTCCAGGAAGCCGCGGCCTTCTTCGGGATGAAGAGGGCGCCCGATGCGTATGTCGTCCTGGGCAATGGGGCGATCAACGCCGCGGCATCCGGGCATGGGTTCCGACGCTTCATCTTCATCTACAGCGACCTCTTCGAGGTGGGCGGTCGGCTCAAGAACCCCGACGCCTTGCGCTTCATCATCGGCCACGAAGTCGGCCACATCGCGGCTGGACATGCGTCCTACTGGCGGTGGCTGGGGACCTTCGGTGCGCAAATCCTGCCCTTCATCCGGCCGGTGTTCTCCCGGAGCCAGGAATTCACCGCCGACAATTACGGCTACGCGTGGTGCCCCCAGGGCAGCGCCCCCGCCATGCAAACGCTTGCCGTCGGCAAGTACCTCAACCCGACCGTCGACATCAATGCGGTCGCGGATCGCGCCGAGCAGGAGAAGGGCTTCTTCGTTTGGCTGGTCAACGCGCTCGCCTCGCATCCCGTCCTCGCCTGGCGTGCCCACGCGCTGCGCGATCGCTCGGCACCCGGCCGGCTGGTATGGCGTCCTCGTGAACCCAACGGCATACCCCCCCGACTTCACTGAGGCCTTGCCGCCGATCGGGTATGCCCCGAGCGCCGACGGGACCCGCACCTACCGGCCGGACGCGACGTCCAGCACCGCACCACAGTAGGCCCGCACCGGGCCCTCGACCCAGACCCGCACCCGGTCGTGCTCCGGCAATTGCCCGGCCGTGCGCACGGCCACCAACTGACCGTCGGGTAGTTCCACATGCACGAGCGCGTCGTGACCGTAGTACTCGCGATAGCGAACGGTGGCGAGCGACCCCGGGCCGGGTCCGTCGGGGGTTGCCAGACGCAGCTGCTCGGGGCGAATCCCCACGACCATGCGCTCCCCGGCGGGCGCCGGCGGGTCGGCCAGGACGAGCGGACCGAGCACGGTCTCGGCCCGGTCGGCGCTCACCGTGGCGGGCAGCTCGACGAGTTGCCCGACGAAGCGCGCAACTGCCAGATCCGCCGGAGCGGAGTACAGCGACGTCGGGACGTCGTGCGCCACAATGCGCCCGTCGCGCATGACGGCCACGGAGTCGGCGATCGAGAGCGCCTCGTCTTGGTCGTGGGTGACCAGGAGGGCGGTGGTGCCGGAGCCGATCAGGGCTTCGCGGACCTGCCGACGCAGGACCGCGCGCAAGGCGGCATCCAAGGCGGCGAAGGGTTCATCCAGGAGCACCGCCCGGGGGGACGGCGCCAAGGCGCGCGCAAGAGCCACCCGCTGCTGCTGGCCACCCGAGAGCTCGTGCGGCCGGGCCCGCTCGTAGCCCGCGAGGTCCAGTAGCTCGAGAACCTCGGCGACGCGGGCGGTGCGGGCCGCCCGGGAGACACTGCGTGGCAACCCGAACGCCACATTCCCGGCGACATCGAGGTGCGGGAAGAGCGCCCCCTCCTGCGGCACGAGGGCGATCCCGCGGGCCTCCGGAGCCAGGCACCGGTCCGGGCCGGCCACCACCTCGTCATCAATGCGCACCTGCCCCACCCGGGGGGCCACGAATCCGGCGACGACGCGCAACAGGGTGGTCTTGCCGCAGCCGGACGGCCCCAGCAAGGCGGTGAGCGATCCGGACTCGACATCGAGATCGACCCCGCGCAAGATATCGGGCCCGCCGAGTCCGGCCGCGACACCCTGCAGGCGCAACCGGCTCACGCCCGCTCACTCCAGGAACCGGTGGACCGCATGAGAAGGATTGTCGGGCCGAGAGCCAGCAAGACCAAAACGAGCCCGTATGGCGCGGCGGCGGCATACGCCCCGACTCCCGTATGCGACCACAGGCGGGTGGCGAGGGTGTCGGTACCCGTGGGGCGCAGGAGCAGGGTGGCCGGGAGTTCCTTCATCGCCGTCAGCAACACCAGTGCCGCCCCGGTGGCGATGCCCGGGGCCGCCAGCGGCACGGTCACGCGCCGGAGCACCTCACCGGGGCGAGCACCCAGGCTGCGAGCCACCTCCTCGACACGCGGGGAGCTGAGCTCGACCGAGGAGCGCACCGCCGCCACGGCACTGGGGAGGAAGAGCACGACATACGCCAACACCAGCAGGGGGGTGCGCTGGTAGAGGTCCGGCAGCACGCGCACGCCCAGGAAGACCAGGGCGAGGGCAATGACCAGGCCGGGCAGCGCGTGCGCAGCCCAGACGCTCTGCTCGACGGCGGTGACATAGCGGCCGCGGTAGCGCGCGGCCAGCACCCCGACGGGGATGGCCGCCAGCGTGCAGGCGAGCGCCGCGAGGCCGGCGAACCAGGCGGTGGCCCCCAGGCTGGCCAGCATTCGGGTGCCCTCGAAGTCCCCGGAGAGCCCGGTGCCCGACCACCAGAGCAGGGCGGCGATCGGGAAGGCCAAGGCCGCCGCCACGACGAGGCCGGCCACGCCCAGGGCCCAGGGCCGCCAGGCACCCAGCGGCAGGGTCGCCGGCGTGCGGGGCAGGCCCGAACCGACCCGGGCCAGGTCTCGCCGGCGGATACGCCGCTCCCCGGCGGAGATCGCAACCGTCACGACGACCAGGAGCAGACCCAGGACCGCGGCGGGGGTGCGATCGAAACTGGCGCTATAGGAGGTGTGGATGACGCGGGTGAAGACATCGAAGCGCATGATCGAGACGGCCCCGAAGTCGCTGAGGGCATAGAGCGCGACCAGCAGGCCGCCGGCGCCAGCGGCGGGCGCGATCCGGGGCAGCGTGACCTCGCGCAGCGCCGCCCACGGGCGCCGTCCCAGCGAGCGCGCGACCTCCTCGGTCGCCGGGTCGCTCTGGCGCAGCACCGCGAGCACGGGCAGGTAGACGTAGGGATAGCAGCACAGCGTCAGGACCAGGACGGCGCCCACCGGTCCAGCAAGGCCCGGGAAGTAGGAGATCCACGCGAACGCCGCGACATAGCTGGGCACGGCCAGCGGCAGCGGTGCCAGCACGGCGAGCACGCGGCGCCCGGGGAGATCGCTACGGGCCACCAGCAACGCCAGGGCGCAGCCGAGCAGGAGCGACAAGGCGGTGACCGCGGTTGCGAACGCGAGGCTGCGGGCGAGCAGTTCGGCGGTACGGCCCCGGAGCAACACGGCCGCGATCCGCTCGGGTCCGGCGGAGCCCGTGCGCACCAGGAGGTAGCCGATCGGCACCAACGCCAGGGCCGCTATGAGCCCGGCCGGTACGGAAAGCTCCCAGGGCGCGCGCCCGCTGGGCCGGGCGCGGCGTGGCGCCCGGCCCAGCGGTGCGCTCGGTCCTGGAATCGTGCTCTGCAGGCTCAGGTCAATCCCACCTCGTCAAGCAGTGCCAGCGTCGTCTCCAGGCTGTCCAGTGAGCCCAGGTCGACGCTGGAGCCGGTCAGCTCGGCCAGGGTCGGCAGGTCGTGCTTCGTGGTCTGGACGCCCTCGATCACCGGGAACTCCGCGGTCTCGTCGGCGAAATACTGCTGGGCCGGCCTCGAGAGTAAATAGGCGACCACCTTTTGCGCCTGATCCGCCGCGTCGCTCGAGGCCAGGACCCCGACACCCGCGACATTGATCAAGGCCCCGGGGTCGTCGGCGCCGAGGAACCGGATCTGCGCGTTGACTGCGTCCGCGCCCTTCTCGGCGACCAGTTCATGCCAGTAGTAGTGGTTGATGAGTCCGAGCGACACCTCGCCGGAGTCGACTGCGGCCAGCACAGCGCCGTTCTTTTCGAAGGCCTGCGGATCGTTGTCCTTGAACCGGGTCAGCCACTGCTTGGCCCCATCCTCGCCCTTGGCAACGCGCAGCGCGGTGACGAAGGCGTGGAAACTGGCGTTGGTCGGCGCGAAGCCGACCTTGCCGCGGTAGGCGGGATCGAGGACGGCGTCCACGCTCGTGAACTCGGCGGCCTCGGGTGCCTGCTCGGGGTTGTAGGCGATCACGCGGGCGCGGGCCGAGGTGGCCACCCACCGGCCCTGGGGGTCCTGGAATCGGGTCGGCACAGCGCTCAGACTGGCTGGATCGAGCGGCGCGAAAAGTCCCGCCTTGGTGACGGCACCGAGTGCCCCGGCGTCCTGACTGAAGAAGATATCTGCAGGACTGCGCTCGCCCTCCTCCAGCAATTGGGCGGCCAGCGCGCTCGTGTCGCCATAGCGCACCTCGATCTCGGTGCCGGTGGCCGCTTCGATCTGCTCCAGCAGGGGCGCCACCAGTTCCTCGTTGCGGCCCGAATAGATCGTCACACTGCCCTGGCCGCCACTGGCGCTCGACGACGACTCCGAAGCGGCGCTCGCGGAGCCCGTGCTCGCGGAATCCGTGGCCGTGGCGCCGCCACAGGCGCTCAGGAGCGCTGCCGTGGCAAGGAGAGCGGAACGCGTGATCAGGGACATCAGGGCGGGACCTTTCCAGAAGAGGCGAGGGATGCAAGCTTAGGTAAGCCTTGCCTAAGATACACACATGAGGGCCTAGCGCGGGACCGGGGCCGCCACCGCCTGCACGAAGAATTGCCGCCCCGGCGACCCGGCCGGGTGATGCGGCCGCGGCGACGGGCCGAGGAGCCCCATGCACAGTCCGCGGGCTCGGTAGGCGTCGACCACCCGCGGCACCGCCGCCACGGTCAGCTCCGGCCCGTCGTGAAAGAGCACGATGCCCCCGGGCTGGGCCGAGCTGGCCCGCGTCACGATCTGCGCCAGGCTGGTGAGCCGATAGTCCTGAGAATCCGCGGTCCACAAGGTCAGGCGCAGCCCCTGGCGCTCGGCTTCCGCCGCCACGATCTCGTCGTAGTCGCCAAAGGGTGGCCGGAAATAGCGAACCGGGCCGATCGGCCGCAGGACCGCCGTCGCCCGGGACAGCTCACGGCGCAACAGCCCAGGGGACAGCGTGGTCAGCCGGACATGGCTGTAGGAGTGGTTGGCCACCTGGTGCCCGGCGCTCACCTGTTGGGTGACCAAGCCCGGATTCTCGGCGACGCGCCGACCCACATTGAAGAAGGTCGCCGGGGCGTCGGCAGCCCGCAGAACCTCCAGGAGGCGCCCCGTCCGCTCGCTCGGGCCGTCATCGAAGGTCAGCGCCACATAGCCGCGGCATGGGGTGGGATCGACCGGATGAGCCATCGCGGTAGCACCGGGTGATGGGTTCCGCGCGCTGGCGCTCGCTGACGGCGGGTCACCCACCACCGGAGCGGGCTTCGGCGCGGCCGTGCAACCGATCAAGGCCGCCCCCGCCGCCAGGGCGGTTGCCACCCTGCGCGCCCGTGTCCCGCTCACTCCCCCATTGTCCACCGGCGATCTAGGGTAGGCGCGCCCCTCTCAGGAGCGCGCCCCGATAGGTCGTCGGGACGCGCCGGCCTTCCAGGAATTCCTCCAACCGGGCGACCTCTGTAGCCACCAGCTCCGTCTGGCGGTCGCCTAGGGCACACCGCAGCATCAGCGTGACATGGCCCTCGTCGTCCTGCGTCCACCCCCCGACGATGCGTCCGTCGACCCACACCGTCGGAGCCGCGTTGCCGACCGAGTCGAAGACGTAGGGCACATCGCGCGCGTGCAGATAGAAGTCACGACCGCGCCAGCCCATCGTGCTCGGGTCCAACGTGGGCAAGAGCGCGGCCCACGGGTCCGTGGGACCCACGGGGTCGATGCTGTCTCTTATACACATCTGACGCTGCCGACGAATAGAGAGGTGTAGATCTCGGTGGTCGCCGTATCATT
>CALLZC010000040.1 GCA_937858995.1 uncultured Nostocoides sp. | reverse complement strand
TTCAAGCAGAAGACGGCATACGAGATAGGAGTCCGTCTCGTGGGCTCGGAGATGTGTATAAGAGACAGGGTCATCGGTGGTGAGGAACATCATCGGTGCGTTCGGGTTCTGCAGGACGCAGTTGACGATGATGTCGTGCGCGGCGAGGAAGTCGGTCAGCGGCTCCTGCCCCGCCTCGGTCGTGGGGCGGCAGCACCGGCGGGCGCGTTGGCGTGCCGGTGGCCGGGCTCGCGCCGCACCTCGGATCGTTCTGGGCGGCCGAAACCCCTAGCGGTGGACACCGTGGCGGGTCGACAATGGGCGCCTATGGCATTTTGCCCACATGTATCAATCGTCCCCTGCGCTCCTCTGCTATGACAACGACGGATCCGGTTCACGGACGTCGTTGTGACGAAGGGAGGGGCCATGACACCACTACTGTGCAAGCCCAACAGCCTGTTCCGGAATCGGAGACCTCCATGACAAGTGGCCACACAGCGGCGCCGAGCCGGCCCGCTGAGGACGATGTCACCGAGTTGGTCCTCGCAGCGCGAGGCGGTGACCAGGAAGCCTGGGTGCTCCTGGTCGACCGGTACGCCCGCTTGGTGTATGCCGTCGCTCTGCGGTGCCGCCTATCGCACGCTGATGCCGCGGACGTGTCTCAGACCGTCTGGCTGCGGCTGGCCGAGAACCTGACCCGCATCAACGAGCCCTCTCGGGTTGGTGCGTGGCTCGTGACGACGACCAAACGGGAGTGCCTAGCCCTGATCAAGGCACGCGCGCGGTACGAGCCGATGGACGTCAGTGCAGTGACCCTCGTCGACACATCGGACGGACCGCAAGAAGTGCTCGAGCGGGCCGAATCGATCACCGAGGTCGCCGCCGCCTTTGCGCTCCTGACCGAGCGGTGCCGGGAACTCCTGCGCCGCCTGGTCGTCGAATCCGAGAGTTATCAACAAATCTCGCTCGACCTGCAGATGCCGATCGGATCTATCGGACCCACCCGAATCCGCTGCCTGAGTCTGTTGCGTCGACACCTGGAGGAGGCGACCACCCGTGAGCGAGCACCCCTTTGACCTCAAGACCACCGATCTCACCCCCGGCGAGCGTCGGCTCATGGCTCACCTTGCCGAGTTGATCCGCTTCGAGAACGCCCTGCCTCTGCAGGTCGAGGAGGCCGCGAAGGCGTTGCACGACTGGGCCGGCGTGGATGGACACCTGGCCGAGTTGAGCTGCGACGCGGTCCTGACCCGCTCTGATGAGAGCGCCTACGCCTTCGCCTTCGACGGCTTCCGGGTACGCGCCGATGTCGAGCCATGCGGGTATCGCCGGCGCCGACTGGCCCTTGAAGCCGGCGCAGAGGATGAGGTGTCGGTGGCCGAAGAAATGACCCTGCAGTTCCCCGACGGCACGAGCCGCACCGTCCAACCGGACCGGTTCGGCGCATATGTGGCCGAGATCCCGGCCGGCAGTGTGCGGGCGATCGTTGTCTTCGACAGCGGGACGATCGCCACCCCCTGGTTCACCATCTAGGGTCGCCGCGGCGGCCCGACACCAGGGGGTCGAGGGGCCAAGATGCGAGCGTGCGGCTGCGGGCGTACGCTCAGGCCACGCGGCCACACCCGCGACGCGGGGAGGGCGCAGGGCCGATACGCTCGGTTTAATTGACCGATAAAGTGACCCACGGGTCACTTATGGAATGGGAAGAGGACATGGCGCGCACAGAGTTCGACCTGAGCCCCGAGGACCGCGAGCTGCTCGCGCGCCTGGGGGACGTGGTCAGCGCCGAAGACCAGATGCCGGCCGGGGTGGCCGAGGCGGCGAAAGCGCTCCACGACTGGGTGAGCGTCGATGCGATGCTGGCCGAGTTGGTGGCCGAGCCCGTGTCCGTGCGCGGTGATGGCACGGCCTATACGTATGCCGTGGGCGCCGCGCTCTTGCGCGCCGAGATCGAGCCCGCGGGATACCGGCGCCGCCGGCTGGTCGTGACCGCCCATGAGGCGGGCCAGAGCGCCGCCCGGGTCCAAGCCCAGCGCGGAGACGGAACCGTCGCCGAACTCGCCACCGATCGTTTCGGGCAATGCGCCCTCGACATGCCCACCGGCCCGGTCCGGCTCATCGCCCAGTTCGCGGCGACCCGTATCGCCACTCCCTGGTTCACGCTCTAGCGCACCGCGTCGGCCGCTTCCTGCACCTGCGCCCGGTAGGCCGCCCAGTCGATCTCATCGTCGTGCGGCATGCTCCGGTCGTCGGCGAACCGCCCGGCGCGCTCATCGATCAGTTCCCGGACGATGTCGAGATGTCCGGCATGGCGGGCGGTCTCGACGCTCACATGGACCAACAGGGTGATCAGGCTCGGCCGATTGCGGTCGGCGGGCCACCACGGCACCAGGCCGGTGCGATCCCCTGGGGTGACGGCGAAAGTCTCCACCGCATGCTCCCAACTCGCCCGATAGAGCTCGATGATCGATGCGGTGGACTCCTGCGGGGTGACCCACATATCGGCATTGACCGGCGCCTGCGGTTCGAACCAGGGCATGGGGTGGGGGAAGGGACGGCCGAAGCACTCACCGAAGTAGCCGGCCTGGACGGCTGCCAGGTGTTTGACGATTCCCAGCAGGTTCGAGCCGGTCGCCGTCAGGGGCCGGCGCAGGTCATAGTCCGAGATGCCGTCGAGCTTCCACAGCACGGCTTCCTGCAAGCGCGCCAGCGCCTCGATGAGCGCGCCCTTGGCCGCATCATTCGCGGTCGCTGCGTCGTCTGGGGAATCCGGTGCCATGCCGGGCACGCTAGCGCGCCCCGCTGGCCGCCGCTACCCGATTCCCGCACCCGCCCGCTCGCGCGGGGGTCCGGCGGCAGGGGTGCGCACGGCGTACCGCACTGCATACCGCAGGCTGGTGGTGGCGAGTGGGCACAGGGGTGGGCCCGGACGTCCTAGTGTTGGACGATCAGGCACCAAGGACGCTGACCTCACTGGAGCGCTCATGAGCGACAAACCCGCCCTGCACGTCCCCACCAACCCCGTGCGCTTTGTGACCGCGGCCAGCCTCTTCGACGGGCACGACGCGGCCATCAACATCATGCGCCGGCTGTTGCAGAGCCAGGGCGCCGAGGTGGTGCACCTAGGCCATGACCGCTCGGTGTCCGACATCGTGACCGCAGCGATCCAGGAGGACGTGCAGGGCGTCGCTGTCAGCAGCTATCAGGGCGGACATGTCGAATACTTCACCTATCTGGTGCAGGAGTTGCGCGCCCGCGGCGCCGGGCATGTCAAGGTGTATGGCGGTGGTGGCGGTGTCATCGTGCCCGCCGAGATCGCGCAGCTCGCCGCGGCCGGGGCGCACATCTTCAGCCCCCAAGACGGTCAGCGGCTGGGCCTTCCCGGCATGATCAACCAGCTGATCCGCGATTGCGACACCGATCTGGCGTCCGACCCGGATCTCGATGGTCTGCTCGCCGGCCAGGACCGGGCGCTGGCTCGGGCCTTGACGATCCTCGAAGCCGGGGTGGCGCCCGAGTTCGCGGCGGCCGTCACTGCCGCGGCCGATTCCCGCTCGGTGCCGGTGCTCGGCATCACCGGTACGGGCGGTTCCGGCAAGTCGTCGCTGACCGACGAACTCGTGCGGCGACTACGCCGCGATGCGGGGGACAAGCTGCGGGTGGCTGTGCTGGCCATCGACCCGACCCGCCGCCGCGGTGGCGGCGCCCTGCTGGGCGACCGGATCCGGATGAATGCGATCGAACCCGGTGTCGTCTTCTTCCGCAGCATTGCCACCCGGACCGCCGGGGCAATCCTGCCCGCAGGCATCGACGCGATGATCGCGGCAGCCCGCGCCGCGGCATACGACCTCGTCATCGTCGAGACCCCCGGTATCGGCCAGGGCGACGCGGCGATCACCGAGCATGTGGACGTCTCGCTCTATGTCATGACACCGGAGTTCGGTGCGGCGAGCCAGCTCGAAAAGATCGACATGCTCGACTATGCCGACGTCGTTGCGATCAACAAGTTCGAGCGGCGGGGCGCCGAGGATGCGCGCCGCGACGTCGCCCGCCAGCTGGTGCGCAACCGCGAGGCCTTCGGTATGCCGTGGTCCGACATGCCGGTCTTCGGCACGTCCGCGGCACGCTTCGACGACGACGGTGTCACCGCGCTCTACCAGCACCTCAAGGGGCTGCTCACCGACAAGGGTCTCGCCAGCTTCGACGGCATTCTGCCGACGCCGCAGTCCAAGACCTCGACCGGGTTGACGTCGGTCCTGCCCAAGGGGCGCGAGCGCTACCTCGCCGAGATCGCCAGCGCGGTGCGCGACCATCACGCGCAGACCGCCAGCCAAGCCGCTGCCGCCCGCACGACGCAACAGATTGCGGCCACCCAGGAGTTGTTGGGGGCCGCGGAGCCCGGTGTCCAGGATGCGGTGGCGCACCTGCATACGACGGCCGCGGCGGCCATCTTGCCGGAGACGGAGCAGTTGCTCGCTAGCTGGCCCGAGCGCGTCGCGTCATACGCCGGCGACGAGCAGGTGTATGTCGTGCGCGGCAAGGAGATTCGCACCCCGCTGACCCGCGTCACGCTGGCGGGGACGCACGTGCCGCGGGTCGCGCTGCCGCGCTATGCCGACCATGGGGAACTGGTCCGGTTCCTGCGCAGCGAGAACCTGCCGGGCTACTTCCCCTTCACGGCGGGCGTCTTCCCCTTCAAGCGCAAGGAGGAGAATCCCGCCCGGATGTTTGCGGGCGAGGGCGATCCCGCGCGCACCAATCGGCGGTTCAAGCTGCTGTCGGCGGGTCAGCCGGCCACCCGGCTCTCGACGGCCTTCGACTCGGTGACCCTCTATGGGCGCGATCCCGATCCGCGGCCCGACGTCTATGGCAAGGTGGGCACGTCCGGGGTGTCGGTGGCCACCCTCGATGACATGAAGGTCCTGTATGGGGGCTTCGATCTGTGTTCGCCGACCACGAGTGTGTCGATGACGATCAATGGTCCGGCGCCGACGATCCTGGCGATGTTCCTCAACACGGCGATCGACCAGCAGCTGGACGCCTTCCGCGCGGAGGAGGGGCGCGAGCCGGATGCCGCTGAGGCAGAGGCGATTCGGGCCCGGGCACTGGCCACAGTCCGCGGCACGGTGCAGGCCGACATACTCAAGGAGGATCAGGGCCAGAACACCTGCATCTTCTCCACGGAGTTCGCCCTGCGGGCCATGGCCGACATCCAGGAGTTCTTCATCGCCCATCGCGTCCGCAACTTCTACTCGGTCTCGATCAGCGGGTATCACATTGCTGAGGCGGGGGCCAACCCCATCAGCCAGCTCGCCTTCACGCTGGCCAATGGCTTCACCTATGTGGAGGCCTACCTGGCCCGCGGTCTGGCGATCGACGACTTCGCCCCGAACCTGTCCTTCTTCTTCTCCAACGGCATGGACGCCGAGTACTCGGTGATCGGTCGGGTCGCCCGGCGCATCTGGGCCGTGGCGATGCGCGAGAAGTACGGGGCCGGCGAGCGCGCCCAGAAGCTGAAATACCACGTGCAGACTTCGGGTCGTTCGTTGCACGCGCAGGAGATGGACTTCAACGACATCCGCACCACGCTGCAGGCGCTGTGCGCTCTCTATGACAACGCAAACTCGTTGCACACCAATGCATTCGACGAGGCCATCACGACACCGTCGACGCACAGCGTGCGGCGCGCACTGGCCATACAGCTCATCATCGATCAGGAGTGGGGCCTGGCGATCAACGAGAACCCGCTGCAGGGCTCCTTCATCATCGATGAACTGACGGACCTGGTCGAGGAGGCGGTGCTGCAGGAGTTCGAGCGGATCGCCGATCGGGGCGGCGTGCTCGGTGCCATGGAGACGGGATACCAGCGCGGCAAGATCCAGGATGAGTCGATGCTCTATGAGCAGCGCAAGCACGACGGCTCGCTGCCGATCGTCGGGGTGAACACCTTCCTGTCCGAGGACCATAGCCACGACACGCAGAGTGTGGAGTTGGCCCGGGGCACCGAGGCGGAGAAGCAGGGCCAACTCGCCCGGCTGCATGACTTCCAGTCACGGCACGCCGGTGAGGTGGAGGCGGCCCTCGAACGCCTGAAGCACGTGGCCACCTCGGGCGGCAACCTCTTCGAGGAGCTGATGGAGAGCGTCAAGGTCGCCTCCCTCGGCCAGATCAGTGCGGCCTTCTTCGAGGTCGGCGGTCAGTACCGCCGCAATGTGTAGCGCCGCGCCACTGACTGACCTCCGCCCCCTTGACTAACCTCTGCTAGGGATTCGCTGATCTATTGGTCTGCGCGGCGCGGGTCGTGGTGGGTGGGTGTGCGCCAGG
>CALLZC010000039.1 GCA_937858995.1 uncultured Nostocoides sp. | reverse complement strand
GGTGGAGCCAAGGGGACTCGAACCCCTAACCCCCTGCTTGCAAAGCAGGTGCGCTACCAATTGCGCCATGGCCCCGAGAGCACGCGCGCGCGTGCCGGGAGTGGATCAGGATGGGGTCTCGGTGGCGGAGGCCCAGGGGTCCTTCGGCTCCGGCGCGGCCGGGGTGGTGCTGGACCGGGAGGGTGCCGTGGCCTCGGACCACAGATCCTTCTCCGACTTGGAGCGGTCGACGTTCTTCTTGACGATGCTCGCGCCGACGGCTGCGGCGACAACCAAGAGCCACTTCTTCATCTGAACAACCCCAATCGATCCGGGTCCCGGCTCGGAGCGTCGGAACCTCGATGGTGGGCCTAACAGGACTTGAACCTGTGGCCTCTTCCTTATCAGGGAAGCGCTCTAACCGTCTGAGCTATAGGCCCCAGCCATCCGCGCCCCGGACAGGGACGCGACGCACGAGGTTACCCCACCGGCGCGCGCCCGGACAAAACGCCGGACCTCAGTCGTCGGTCAGCGTCAACTGCAGGCCGCCGACCAGCGAGGCGCACACGTTGTAGAGGAAGGCGCCCAGGGTCGCCAGCGCCGTGATCAGCAAGACGTTGATCACGCCGAGCACGATCGAGATCGAGACGATCTTGCCGAAGCCGACGAAGTCCATGATGTTGAACTCGGTGTCGGCGTCGCCGATGATCTTCTCGATCATCGAGTTGACCTGGTCGAAGACGCCCATCCCCGAGAGCAACATCCACAACACGGCGATCATCACCACGGTGGCGATCCCCAGGCCGACAGCCACCAGGAACGACACCTTCATCGCCGACCACGGGTCGATCCGGGAGAGCGTCAGGCGCACGCGGCGGCCCGCGGGCCGCGGTGCCAGCGCGGCGCTCTTGGCGGGGACCGGCTTCGCAGCCGCCACCTCGGCGACCGGCTTGGTCACCGACGACGCACCCTGGGTGCTACTGGCAGTCACTCCCGACCTCCGGTCTCGTCCGGCGACGTCCCGCTCGCGTCGCCCTCCTCAGACGGTACAGCGTCCTGCCGGTCGCCGTCCGCACCCGCTGCAGTGTCGGTATGCGGTGCGCTCGCCTCCGCGTCCGAGACACCCTCGCCCTCGACCCCCGCCAGCGCGCCGCCGACGACGGTCAGCTCACCCTCGGGAGTGGCCAGCTCGGCCTCGAGTGCCTCCTCGTCGATGATCCGCTCGGGGTTGCGGGCAACGGCCACGATCGAGTCGCCAGGGCGTGGCGTGGCAAAGGAGACGCCCATCGTGGTGCGACCCGTCAGCCGCACCTCATCGACCCGCGAGCGCACGATATTGCCGTGCTCCATGACCACCAGCACCTCATCGCCCGGCTCCACGGTCAGCGCGCCGACCAGGTCGCCGCCGCGCTCGGAGAGCTTGGCCACCGCGACACCCAAAATGCCACGGCCCTTGCGCGCCCATTCCGAGGCCTGGGAGCGCTTCGCCAGCCCCGACTCGAAGACCACGAAGACATCGGGATCGGTGCCGGCCGGGATGACGCTCATCGAGAGCAGCGAGTCGGAGCCGCGGAACTTCATACCCGTCACCCCGGAGGTGGCGCGGCCCATGGGCCGCAGCTGGGTGTCGTCGGCGGCGAAGCGCGCCGACTGGCCCTTGCGCGAGACCAGCAGCAGGTCATCGACATTGTCGACCAGGCCGGCGCCGACCAGCTCGTCGCCGTCGCGCAGGTTGATGGCGATGACGCCACCGCTGCGCGGGGAGTCGAAGTCGCTGAGCCGGGTCTTCTTGACCAGGCCGCGCTTGGTGGCGAGCACCAGATAGGGCGCCGCGCCATAGTCCTTGATCGCCAGCACGGCGGCGATCCGCTCCTCCGGTTGGAAGGCGAGCAGGTTGGCCACGTGCTGGCCCTTGGCGTCGCGACCGGAATCGGGCAGCTCATACGCCTTGGCCCGATAGACCCGGCCCAGGTTGGTGAAGAAGAGCAGCCAGTGGTGCGAGGTCGTGGTGAAGAAGTGGTCGACGACGTCCTCGCCGCGCAACTGCGCCCCACGCACTCCCTTGCCGCCGCGACGCTGCGAGCGGTACTCGGCGACCTTGGTCCGCTTGGTATAACCCCCGCGGGTGATGGTGACGACCACATCCTCTTGCGGGATGAGGTCCTCCATGTTCATGTCGCCGTCGAAGGGCACGATTTCGGTGCGCCGATCGTCCCCGAACTTGCGCACGATCTCCGCGAGTTCCTCCGAGATGATGGTGCGTTGCCGCTCCGGGCGGGCCAGGATGTCCTCGAAGTCGAGGATCTCGGCCTCGATCTCGTTGTGCTGGTCGATGATGCGTTGCCGCTCCAGGGCAGCCAGGCTCCGCAGCGGCATGTCAAGGATGGCCTTGGCCTGCGCCTCGTCGATGTCGAGCATCGCGATCAGGCCGGTGCGGGCCTCCTCCGCCGAGCGCGAGGCGCGGATCAGGGCGATCACGGCGTCGAGCTGGTCCAGGGCCTTGAGCAGCCCGCGCAGGATGTGGATGCGCTCCTGCGCCTTGCGCAGCCGGTATGCCGTGCGCCGCTGCACGACCTCGATCTGGTGCTCCACCCAGTGCCGGATGAAGGCGTCGATCGGCAGGGTGCGCGGAACGCCGTCGACAAGCGCGAGCATGTTGGCGCCGAAAGTGCTTTGCAGTGCCGTGTGCTTGTAGAGGTTGTTCAGGACGACCTTGGCGACGGCGTCGCGCTTCAACACGATGACCAGGCGCTGCCCGGTCTTGCCGGACGTCTCGTCCCGGATATCGGCGATCCCCTGCAGCCGCCCGTCCTTGACATGCTCGGCGATCTTCTGCGCCAAAGAGTCGGGATTGACTTGATATGGCAGCTCGGTGACGACCAAGCAGGTGCGGTTCTGGATCTCCTCCACGGTGACGACCGCGCGCATCGAGATCAGCCCGCGGCCGGTGCGATAGGCGTCCTCGATGCCCTTGCGGCCCATGATGAGCGCGCCGGTGGGGAAGTCGGGTCCGGTGATCCGGGCCATCACCTGCGCGAGTTGCTCCTCGCGCGGCGCATTCGGGTTGTGCAGGATCCACTGGGCGGCGTCGCCGACCTCACGCAGGTTGTGCGGGGGGATCTGGGTCGCCATCCCCACCGCGATCCCGGCCGAGCCGTTGACCAGCAGGTTGGGGAAGCGCGCCGGCAGGACCACCGGCTCGGACTCCTTGCCGTCATAGTTCGGGACGAAGTCGACGGTGTCCTCGTCGATATCGCGCACGAGCTCCACCGACAGCGGGGCCATACGGCATTCGGTGTATCGCGGCGCGGCGGCGCCGTCATTGCCCGGGCTGCCGAAGTTGCCCTGCCCCTGGATGAGCGGGTAGCGCATCGCCCAGTCCTGCACCATCCGGACCAAGGTGTCGTAGATGGCGCTGTCACCGTGCGGGTGATATTTACCCATCACGTCACCGACGACGCGGCTGCACTTGTTGAACCCGCGATCCGGCCGGTAGCCGCCGTCCCACATCGCGTAGACGATCCGGCGGTGCACCGGCTTCAGTCCATCGCGCACATCGGGCAGCGCCCGCGCCACGATGACACTCATGGCGTATTCGATGTAGCTGCGCTGCATCTCGACGTTGAGGTCGATGGGCTCGACGGCGTCGTTGCCCTCCGGAGGCAGTTCGGTCATGGTCTCGTCTCGTCGTTCGTCACGTGCTGGCTAACGGATGATGGGGGCGTATGCCGGCCGCGGCCCCCGCGCCGACCGCGGGCTTGCTGGCCCCGGGGCGCGCCGGCGGCCGGGCTCAGATGTCGAGGAAGCGCACATCGCGCGCATTGCGCTGAATGAAGCTGCGGCGCGACTCCACGTCCTCGCCCATCAGAATGGAGAAGATCTCGTCTGCCGCGGCGGCGTTGTCAAGGGTGACCTGCAACAACGTGCGCTCGATGGGGTCCATGGTCGTGACGCGCAACTCGTCGTAATCCATTTCGCCCAGACCCTTGTATCGCTGGATGGGGTTCTCCTTGGGCAACCGCCGACCGTTCTCTTGACCCTGCGCGATGATCCCGTCGCGCTCGCGGTCGGTGAAAGCGAACTCGTGCGTGGCGTTCGCCCACTTGATCCGATAGAGCGGCGGTTGCGCGAGGTAGACATAGCCCGCCTCGATCAGCGGTTGCATGAAGCGGAAGAGCAGCGTGAGCAGCAGGGTGCGGATGTGCATGCCGTCGACGTCGGCATCGGCCATCAGCACGATCTTGTGATAGCGCGCCTTGTCGATATCGAAATCCTCGCCGATCCCGGTTCCGAAGGCGCTGATCAGCGCCTGCACCTCGGTATTGGCCAGGACCTTGTCGATCCGCGCCTTTTCGACATTGAGGATCTTCCCGCGGATGGGCAGGATCGCCTGGTTGTAGGGGTTGCGTCCGCGCACGGCCGAGCCGCCGGCGGAATCCCCCTCGACGATGAAGACCTCCGAGATCGCTGGGTCCTTGGCCTGGCAGTCGCGCAGCTTGCCCGGCAGGCCGCCGGACTCCAGCACCCGCTTGCGGGTCGCCTCGCGCGCCTTGCGGGCCGCCATACGCGCCGTCGCCGCCTGGATCGCCTTGCGGATGATCTCGCGCCCAGCACCCGGATTGCGCTCGAGCCAGGCCCCGAACTCCTCGGTCATCGCCCGCTGGACGAACCCCTTGACCTCGGAGTTGCCGAGCTTGGTCTTGGTCTGCCCCTCGAACTGGGGCTCGCCGAGCTTGACGGAGATGACGGCGGTCAGGCCCTCGCGGGCGTCCTCACCGGTGAGGTTCTCGTCCTTCTCCTTCAGCAGGTTCTGCTTGCGGGCGAAGTCGTTGATCAGCTTGGTCAGGGCCGCCCGGAAACCCTCCTCGTGCGTCCCGCCCTCGTGGGTGTTGATGGTGTTGGCGTAGGTGTGCACCGATTCGCTGTATCCGGTGGTCCATTGCAGCGCCAACTCCAGGCTCAGGCTGCGGGTGGTGTCCTCCACCTCGATGCTGATGATGTCCGGGTGCACCGGCTCGGACTTCTTGGAGGAGACCAGGTGAGTGACGTAGTCGACCAGCCCCCCGTCATACCGGTAGCTGACGGTCTTGGCCTTGACGACCTTGGCGGCCCCGCCGTCGGCGAGGTCCTCGGTGTCGACCACCTCGTGGACGTCGGCTTCGAGGTTGTCCAGATCCAGATCGTCGTCCTCGGTCTCCGGGATGCGCTCATCGATCAAGGTGATGGTCAGGCCCTTGTTGAGGAAGGCCATCTGCTGGAATCGCGCCCGGATCGTCTCGTAGTCGAAGGTGACACTCTCGAAGATGTCCGCGTCGGGCCAGAAGGTGATGGTGGTGCCCGTTGCGTCGGTCGCCTCCATCTTGGCCAGCGGCTTGACGGCGACCCCATGGTCGAAGGACATCCGGAAGGCATGCCCCTTCTGGCGCACGCACACATCGAGCCGGGTGGAGAGGGCATTGACGACCGAGGAGCCAACGCCGTGCAGGCCGCCGGAAACCTTGTAACCGCCGCCACCGAACTTGCCGCCCGCGTGCAACTGGGTCAGCACCAACTCGACGGCGCTGACGCCCTCGGTCGGGTGGATGTCGGTGGGGATGCCGCGGCCATCGTCCTTGACCCGCACGGAGCCGTCCGCCATCAAGGTGACCACGATGGTGTCGGCGAAACCGGCCAGCCGCTCGTCGACGGCGTTGTCCACGATCTCCCACACCAGGTGGTGCAGGCCACGCTCACCGGTGGAGCCGATGTACATGCCGGGTCGCTTACGGACGGCCTCCAGACCCTCCAGCACGGTGATCGCGCTCGCGTCGTATGCCGGCAGCTCGGCTTCCATGAGCGGCCTGGCCGGCTCGGCCGGCACGCTCTCGTCCAGTTCGGGCGCAGGGGTGCCCTCGGGGCTGTTCGCCACGGTGCTCCTTGTCGACAAAAGTCGGGTGGCCGCCGAAAGCACGAAACTCGGCGGGGTAACCCACAAAGTTTACCCTCTCGGGACCGACAACACCGCATTGCAGGCCCCTGACGGGCGCGCTGCGCGTCGTAGGCCCCCCTGTCAATGGAGGAATACGCAACGGGGGCCATTTCGGCGCGTATGCCGCCCGCAGCCCCCCGTCTGCTGTCAGTCCCCGTGGCCGACCACCGTGTACTCGCCGGCGCGCCGCCCCCCGCCCGCGCCGACCAACTTCTGCTAGCAGAGCTTGGTCGAATCTGCGCACCTAGGAAAGTGTGCTGATTTGACTAACTTCTGCTAGGGATTCGCTGATCTATTGGTCTGCGCGGCGCGGGTCGTGGTGGGTGGGTGTGCGCCAGGATTGGGGGTG
>CALLZC010000038.1 GCA_937858995.1 uncultured Nostocoides sp. | reverse complement strand
GGGGCTGTAGCGCAGTTGGTAGCGCACCTCCATGGCATGGAGGGGGTCAGGGGTTCGAATCCCCTCAGCTCCACAATTACAGACGTACTACATCACCTGACATCGGTTGAGACCCGCTGCGGGGGTCGCGGTCGGTCAGCGCACCAGCGACTCGACGGCTGCACGGCATACGGACCAGTCGTGGGTGCCCGGGGTGATCACGCCGTAGTGGTCGGCGCCGGGCAACTCGATCAGGAGAGCGTCGTCGCCCGCCGCGCGGGCCGCGGCGGCATACGCCCGCGATTGTTCGAGGGGCACGTCCTGGTCCCGATCACCGTGCACCAGGATGGAGCGGACGCCGGTGGGCAGCAGCCGGATCGGGGAAGCTTGCGCCATCGCTGCGGGGGATCCGGCGGTCCCGAGGAAGTCGGTCACGGCCCCAGCACCGAGGTCGGCCGCGATTGCCGCCTCGAGGTCGAGGACGCCCGCCTGCGCCACGAAACCCGTGAGCCGTATCCGCTGGGGCGCGAGAGAGCCCGGACGCCCCCCCGCCTGCCAACCCGCCAGCCAACCGGCCAGGTGGCCGCCCGCCGAATGCCCGAGGGCGACCACGCGCGTCAGGTCCAGCCGGTTCGCCACCTCGGGGGGTGCCTCGGCCAGGGCGTCAAGTGCCGCGGCCACGTCCGCGCCGCTCTGCGGCCAGCCACCGCCCGCGCCCACCCGGCGGTACTCCACATTGAGCGCCGCAATGCCATGTGCCGCTAAGTCGTTCGCCAGCGGCGCGCCCAGATCCAGCCCGTACCGCGCCCGCCAGAAACCACCATGGATGACGACACACACCGGCGCCGGGGCGTCAGTCGCCGCCAGGGCCAGCTGCGCGTGCTGGCTGGGGTCGCTGCCATAGCTCAGGTGCGCGGCATCCGCCCCACCCCGTGTCCACTGGACGTGTTCAGCCCCGCTGCGCATGGATCGCCAGGGCATCCCGGATGGCTGCCACTCCGGCGTCGAGCTCCGCGAAGGAGGTCGATAGGGGCGAGAGCCCGAGCCGGATCCCGTCCGGCGGCCGGAAGTCGGGTATGACGCCGTGCTCCCACACGTGCGCGGTCACCTCGCGCATGCTCGGGTGGTCGATGGTGACGTGGGATCCGCGGTGTTGCGACTCCCGCGGGGAGGCCAGCCGCACGTCATAGGGCGCCAAGAGCGTGTCACTCAGGGCGATGGCGCGCTCGGTCAGCAGCACCGACTTCTCCCGGATGGCGGCCATCCCCGCCTCGGCTATCAGCTCGATCATCGCGGCCAGCGGCTGCATCGCGAGCACGGGCGGAGTGCCCGTGAGCATCCGGCGCATCCCGGCCGCCGGCGCATAGGGCGCCGTCATGTCGAAGGGGTTGGCCGCACCCATCCACCCCGACAGCGGCTGCTGCAGGCCCTCCTGGAGGTCGGCCCGCACATAGGCGAAGGCGGGGGAGCCCGGGCCCGCGTTGAGGTATTTATAGGTGCACCCCACCGCATAGTCCACGCCCCACTCATCGAGGGCGATCGGCACCGAACCAGCGGAGTGGCACAGGTCCCAGATGACTGCCGCCCCCGCCTCGTGGGTCAGCGCTGTCAGGGCGGCAGCGTCCGCGAGGAATCCGGATCGGTAGGCGATGTGGCTCAGCAAGACCACGGCGGTGCGTTCGCTCAGCACGCCACTCAACAGTTCGGGCGTCACACCGCCGTCGTGGGCGGGTTCGATCCACACCAGTCGGGCGCCGGTCTCGGCGCACACGCCCTCGGCGAGATAGCGATCCGTCGGGAAGTCGGCACGGCTCATGACGATCTCGTCCCGACCGGGGTGCGCCGCCAGGGCGGCTCGCAAGAGCTTGTAAATCAGCACCGAGGTGGAGTCCGCTATCACGCTCTGGCCGGCCGCGGCGCCAAGGCACACCTCGCCGAGGCGGTCGCCGAGGGCGAAGGGTGCCTCCATCCACGACTCATCCCAGCTGCGGATCAACCGGTCGCCCCAGGCGCCGGCGACGAAACTCCACAGGCGCGCCCCGGTGTCGGCCAGGGGTCGACCCAGTGAGTTCCCGTCGAGATAGGCCACCAGTTGAGGACCGGGGTCGAGGAAGCGAGACCTGAAGTGCCGCAACGGATCTGCCCGATCGAGGGCATCCGCGCCCCCCTGCAGGTCGGTGGCGATCTCAGTCATGAGCCGCCGCCTCGTAGGGCGAGGGGTTCGGCGCGCCGATTGCGGTGCGCACGGCATACAGCTCCGGGAAGAAGGTCAAGTCCAGCGCCTTCTGCAGGAAGCTGACCCCCGACGAACCACCGGTCCCGGTCTTCATGCCGATGGTGCGCTGGACGATCCGCAGGTGCCGGAAGCGCCAGGCCTGGAAGTTGTCTTCCAGGTCGACGAAGTCCTCGCACGCCTCATAGAAGCCCCACGGGGTGCGCTCCGAGCTATAGATCTCGACGAAAATGGGCACCAGCTCGGGATGGAAGGTCCAGGCCTTCGTCACATCCCTGTTCAGAATCTCTTGTGGCACAGCGAATCCGGCTCGCGCCATCGCCCGCAGGAAGGAGTCGTAGAGGGTCGGCTCGTGCAACAACTGCTCGAGCATGGCGTGCGCCTCGGGCTCCGAAGTGAAGACATTGAGCATCCCCGCGTTCTTGTTGCCCAGGATGAACTCGACCGCGCGGTACTGATAGGACTGGAAGCCGCTGGAGTTGCCGAGCGCGCCCCGGAACTGCGCATACTCGCGCGGTGTGAGCGTGCCGAGCACCGACCATTGCTCGATGAGGGTGCGCTGGACCGCCTTAACCCGCGCCAGGCATTTCAGGGCCGGGCCGGGATCATCGCTGTCCAGGAAACCGCGCGCCGCGCGCAGTTCGTGCAAGACCAGCTTGAGCCACAGCTCGGAGGTCTGATGCTGGATGAGGAAGAGCATCTCGTCGTGGTGCTCGGGAACGCTGCGCGGGTGTTGCGCCCCGAGGATCTTCTCCAATTCGAGGTAGCGCCCATAGCTCATCGCGCCGTGAAAGTCCGTGCGTACGCCGGTCTCGATCTCGCGGACTCCAGTGTCCTTGCTCATGCTGTCAGCGTATGCCGTCCCGCGCGCGGCCCGTCAGGCCCCGCGCCGCCCCGCATAGCGGGCGCTCGGCGGCCCGGCGACGCCCGCGTACAGGGAATACGCGTCGGGAGGGTGCTGCAACAACTGCTCCCAGCCGCTGTCATGCGACGGGTCCGGGGCCGGCCCCACCGTGGTTCGGTCCCGGGGGCGCACGCTCGGGCCGACCAAGGGCAGGGCGATGACGACATACCGGCGCAAGGTCTCGGCCAGGGTGGCCGGGAGCGCATCCAACAACAGTCCGGGGCGGCGCAGCTCGGCGCAGGCCACGAAGCGGGCCAGCGCGGCGATGTCATCGGCGGCCGTGCGGGTGCCGGTGAGCAGTCGGTCACGGACGGCGTGCAGCAGGACCTCGCGATCGGTGGCGCTCAGCCCGGCCACGGCGCGGTGATGGGCGGCGACCAGCCGGTCGCTCGGGCAGGTCGCGAGCGCCGCGGCATACTCGCGGGGCGGGTCCATGCCCCAGAGCTCCATACCTCAGAGCTCCATGCCTCGGAATTTCATGCCCCAGGCTAGACCGAGCAACCCGCTGCCGGGTCGCTATCGGGACCCCGGGTTTCAGACGCCGACGAAGACGCGATACCCCCACGGCGGCAGTGTCAGGCTCGTCTCGGCGTCCACGGCTAGCTCGTTGCCCGAGAAGTGCTCGCGCCACTGCCCATGATGTGGGCCGGGGCCGAAGGTGACGTGCTGCTCGGTGTCGGAGAGGTTGAGCACGCAAAAGACCCGGCTCTGCGGGTCCTGGCGCACGAACGAGAGCACCTGCTTGTATGCCGTGTTGCGGACGTTGACCATCCGGGCGCCCCAGGCGCCATTCCACAGGCAGGTCTGGGCCTTCTTGAGGGCGAAGAGGTTGCGGTAGAAGTCCGCCATCGGGTGCTCGCGCCAGACGATCGGGTCCTTGTCGAAGAACTCCAACCGCTTCTCGTTGCCGGCCTCCTGCCCGTTGTAGATCAGCGGCATCCCCTCGCCGATGACGGACAAGACGATCGCGGCGTTCAAGGCGTCGCCGAACATCTCGTACTCGGTTCCGTCCCAGCTGTTCTTGTCGTGGTTGGAGACGAACATCATGCGTATGGCGTCGCGGGGGTAGGCCTTGGCGTTCCACGCGTAATAGACATACAGGGTCTCGACATCGGCCTTGCCGTTCGCGATGTCGTGCATGGTCTCGTTCCACGACCAGGCGTAGGACATGTCGAAGGCCCGCGTGTGCAAGTCCCGGGCTTCCCATTCGGCGAGCAGGAAGACGGGCTTGATTTCCTCCATCTCGCGGCGCGCGTTCTCCCAGAAGTCGTTGGGCACGAACCCGGCGACATCGCAGCGGTAACCGTCGATGTCTGCCTCGCGGACGAAGTGCAGCATGGCGCGTGTCATGTACTCCCGCAGTTCCGGCACCGCATAGTCGAGATCGATGATGTCATCCCAGTCCCACCACGGCGTGGGCGTGAATTCGCCTCGCCAATCCCGGGAGTACCAGTTCGGATGCTCGGTGACCAGGACGTTGTCCCATGCCGTGTGGTTCGCAACCCAGTCGAGGATGACATACATCCCCAGTGAATGAGCCTGCGCGACAAAGTCTTTCAAATCCTCGAGAGTCCCGAGTTCGGGGTTGACGGCGAAGTAGTCCTGCACGGCGTAGGGGCTGCCGAGTGAGCCCTTGCGGTTGACCTGGCCGATCGGGTTGATCGGCATCAGCCAGACGATGTCGACGCCGAGATCGCGAATCCGGGGCAGTTGCTGCGCGGCCGCGCGCAGCGTGCCCTCGGGCGAGAACTGACGCGTGTTGAGCTGATAGATGGTGGCCGCCTTGGACCACTCTGGATGGGTGAGCTCGACCTCAGGTGCGGGCAGATAGCGGGGGTCGGTCACGGTCGTCCTTCGTCGCACGGGGGAGCAGCTGGTTCGCCGCCAACCGTATGCCGTGGCCGGGACCCGATGAAAGTCCGGTCCAGGACGTATCACGGCAACCGCTGCCGGGTCTGTTGCGCTGCAGGGACAACGCACATCACCATCATCGGAGGCCCCCCGTGACCGCTTTGGACGTCGTACCCATGCTGAGGCTCCCGTCGTCCTGGCCCCTGGTCGTCAATGCCACCGTGGCGATGGCTGCGCTCGCCGTGATCGACCTCGTCGCTGCCTACGCGGCCAAGGAATGGGTGCTGCACCGGGCGTCCTCGATGCTTGCGCTCGGCGTCGTCTCCATGGTCTTGCTCTTTTGGGTCTATGCCTCGGCGCTGCAATTCGCCGAGCTCTCCGTGGTCACCTTCGGCTGGATCGTCCTGCTGCAGCTGGGCGTGCTGGTCCTGGACCAGTTCAAGTATGGCGTCAACCACCCGCCGCGCACGTGGCTGGTTGTTGCCATCATGATGGCCGCCCAGGGCTACCTGGTGCTCGGGTCCACCTCCTGACCTCCGAGGCGGATCAAGTAGCCTCACCGGGTGATCATCCCCGTCAGCATCGGCGTGGTCGTCCTGGCGGGTGCCTGGATGCTCGTCGCGGCTGTGTATGCCGCCCGCTCACGCCTGATCGATGACCTCCTGCTCGGCTTGACCGCACTGACCGAGGTCGGGCTGATCGTGCTGGCAGTGCTGGCGGCCAAGGGATTTCGCGACATCGACCCCAGTTCAGAGGGGGCCACCTTCCTGGCCTACGCCCTGAGCCTGCCCGTGGTCCCCGTGTTCGCCAGCCTGCTCGCGATCCGCGAGAAGTCCCGCTGGGCCATGGGTGTCATGGTGGTCGCCGGATTCACCGTCGCCGTCATGACCGCCCGCATCTATCAGATCTGGAACCTGTATGCCGTCCGCTGAGCCCCCGGCCGTGAGCACCGAAGAGCTGGGCGGCGGCCCGGGGCGCCTCATCGTCGCCCTGTATGCCGTCCTGGCCCTGGCCGCGAGCGGTCGATCGATCCTGCAAATCACCGAGTACTTCGAGCGGGCGCGCATGGCCTACCTGCTCTCGGCGCTGGCCGCGCTCATCTATCTCGTTGCGACCTATGCCCTGGCGCGCGGCCGGCGCACCCTGGCCGCGGTGACGATCACCAGCGAACTCCTCGGGGTGCTCGTTGTCGGGGCGGCGTCGTACGCCCTCCCCAAAGCCTTCCCGGACCAGACCGTCTGGAGCCATTTCGGTTCCGGTTATGGCTACGTCCCGCTCGTCCTGCCGGTCCTTGGGCTCTGGTGGCTGCGGCGCTCGCGGGTCAGCGCGGTTCCAGCGCGAACAGCGGGATGAGCCGGTCCGTCTTGACCTGGTAGTCGGCATACGGCGGGTAGGCGGCAACGCACCGCGGCCACCACACCTCGCGTTCGCTCCCGGTGAGCTCCCGAGCCCGGACGGCGTGGACGTGGGCGCCATCTTGCAGCGTGATGTCCGGGTGGGCGAGCAGGTTGTAGTACCACTGCGGATGATCGGGGGCCCCGCCCTTGCTGGCCACCGCAACACAGATGCCGTCATGTTCGACGCGCATCAACGGCACCTTGAGGATGTTGCCGGACTTGCGTCCGGTCATCGTGAGTAGCACCACTGGCCGGTCCATAATCGTGACGCCGTCGGTGGTCCCGTTGGCGTCGATGAGCGCGACCTGGTCGCGCACCCACGCACTGGGGCTGGGGTGATAGTTCGCCATCTGGCGATCTTAGGTGGCGGGCCTGGTTTGTGTGCGGGCCTGGCAGAGACTCCGGGAGCCCCGACGTCCGTGATGAGAGATGCCGGCCCAGGGAGGCGTCGGCTTGGCGGATGCTGAGGTCGCTGTTGACGATGAAGCCCAGAGGAGACCAGCAATGAGTGCGGACTGGAAGTTCGAGACCCGGCAGGTGCACGCGGGACAGAGCGCGGACCCGACGACGGGAGCCCGGGCGCTACCGATCTACCAGACCACGTCATACGTCTTCAAGGACACCGACCACGCGGCGAATCTGTTCGCGCTCAAGGAATTCGGCAATATCTATACCCGGATCATGAACCCGACCCAGGACGCTGTCGAGCAGCGAATCGCCGCCTTAGAAGGAGGAGTGGGCGCGCTGCTGGTGTCCTCGGGACAGGCGGCCACGACCCTGGCGCTGCTCAATATCGCCGAGGCTGGCGACCACATCGTCGCCAGCGCCGCTCTCTACGGCGGCACCAGCAACCTGCTCAAGTACACCTTCGCCAAGCTCGGCGTCCGGGTGAGCTTCGTGGCGGATCAGAGCGATCTCGGGCAGTGGCGCGCGGCGATCACGCCCGACACCAAGGCGCTCTTCGGGGAGACCATCGCCAATCCTAAGGCCGACGTATTGGACATCGAAGGGGTCGCCGGGGTGGCCCACGACGCCGGCGTGCCGCTGGTCGTCGACAACACCATCGCGACGCCCTATGTCATCCGGCCCCTGGAGTGGGGCGCGGACGTCGTCGTGCACTCGGCGACGAAATATCTTGGGGGACACGGAACCTCGATCGCCGGTGTGATTGTCGACGGCGGGACGTTCGATTACACCAAGGCCCCGGCGAAGTTCCCCAACTACAACGAACCGGACGAGAGCTACCACGGGTTGCGCTACGGGCCGGACCTCGGCGTCGGCTCGCCCTTCGGGGCGAACCTGTCGTACATCCTCAAGGCGCGCGTGCAATTGTTGCGCGACCTCGGGCCGGCCGTCTCGCCGTTCAACGCCTTCCTCATCGCCCAGGGCATCGAGACCCTCAGCCTGCGGCTCGAGCGGCACCTGGCCAACACCCGCGCGGTCGTCGCCTTCCTGACCGGACACGATCAGGTGGAGTCGGTGCGCTGGGCCTCCCAGGATGGCGACCCCGGCCGGGCTCGCGCCGACAAGTACGCCCCGGCCGGGGCGGGCGCAGTGATCGGATTCGAGATCGCGGGTGGTCAGGAGGCGGGCAAACGCTTCGTCGAAGGCCTCAGCTTGCACTCGCACGTGGCAAACATCGGCGACGTGCGCTCGCTGGCCATCCACCCGGCCTCGACCACGCACAGCCAGGGCAGCGAAGCCGATCGGCTCGCGGCCGGGGTCACCCCAGGCCTGATCCGGCTCGCGGTCGGTATCGAGCACATCGACGACATCATCGCCGACCTGGAGCAGGGCTTCGCCGCCGCCCGGGGCGCCGGGGGCTGAGCAGGCACACCATGCAGCTGGCCGCCCAACGGGCCGGCTCCCCAACGGGCCGGCTCCCCAACGGGCCGGCTCCCCAACGGGCCGGCTCCTAGACTGGCGGGGTGAGTGCGGGCACCGGGATCGAGCGGAACCTGGAGCTCCCGGACCTGAACTTCCCGCCCGAACTGCCGGTCGTCGAGCGCATCGAGGAGATCGCTCGGGCGATGCGCGAGCACCAGGTAGTCGTCATCGCCGGCGAGACCGGGTCGGGCAAGACCACCCAAATTCCCAAGATCGCGCTGCACATCGGCCGTGGCCGGCACGCTCAGATCGGCCTGACGCAGCCGCGGCGCATCGCGGCCCGTTCGGTGGCGGAGCGGCTCGCCGAGGAACTGGACGTCGAGCTCGGCGCGCTCGTCGGCTATCAGGTCCGCTTCACCGACACCTCATCCGCGGACACCGCGGTGAAGGTGATGACCGACGGCATCCTGCTCAACGAACTGCAGCGTGACCGCGACCTGCGCCGCTACGACACGATCATGATCGATGAGGCCCACGAACGCAGCCTCAATATCGACTTCATCCTTGGCTATCTGAGTCGACTGCTCCCGCGGCGCCCGGACCTCAAAGTTGTCATCACCTCGGCGACCATCGATCCACAGCGCTTCGCCGACCACTTCGCCGCACCTGGGCGTCCGGTTCCGGTCATCGAGGTCTCCGGACGCATGTACCCGGTAGAAATCCGCTATCGCCCGCTGGCCGATGATGCCGGCGGCGGCGTCGACCAGGTCACCGGAATCTGCGAGGCCGTCGAGGAGCTGTGGACCGAAGCAGGCAGTCATGACGGGGGAGACCACGACATCCTCGTCTTCCTTTCCGGGGAGCGCGAGATCCGTGACGCCGCAGACGCCTTGACCACGATGAAGCTGCCCGACACCGAGATTGTCCCGCTGTATGCCCGGCTGTCCGCGGCCGAACAGCACCGGGTGTTCGCGCGACACCGCGGCCGGCGCATCGTCTTGGCCACCAATATTGCCGAGACCTCCCTCACCGTCCCGGGGATCCGGTATGTCGTGGACACCGGCACCGCGCGGATCTCCCGCTACTCCCAGCGCACCAAGGTCCAACGGCTGCCCATCGAACCCATCTCGCAAGCCAGCGCCCGCCAGCGCTCGGGGCGCTGCGGTCGGCTGTCGGACGGCATCTGCATCCGCCTCTACAGCCAGGAGGATTACGAGGCCCGGCCGGAGTTCACCGAGCCCGAGATCCTGCGTACCTCGCTGGCCGCGGTGATCCTTCAGATGACCGCACTGCGCCTCGGGGAGGTGGCGCGCTTCCCCTTCGTCGACCCACCCGACCCGCGCAATATCGCCGACGGCGTGCGGCTGCTTCGTGAGCTGCACGCCTTGCAGGATCGAGCGCCCGCGGCCGACTCCCCGGACAGCGGATCGGGGCGGGGCCGCACGGCATACCGTGGGGAGCGGCTGAGCGCGATCGGCCGCACCCTGGCGCGACTCCCGCTCGATCCACGACTCGGTCGGATGCTCATCGCCGCCGATGAGTTGGGGTGCGTGCGCGAGGTGCTCGTCATCGTCGCCGCGCTGTCCATCCAGGACCCGCGCGAGCGACCCGTCGACAACTCAACCCAGGCCGATCAGGCGCATGCCCGGTTCGCGGTGCCGGGCACCGACTTCGGCTCCTACCTGACCCTGTGGGCCTATCTGCGGGAACGTCAAAACGACCTGTCCGGCAGCGCTTTTCGACGATTGTGTCAGCGCGAATACCTGCACTATCTGCGGGTGCGCGAGTGGCAGGACCTGCACCAGCAGCTGCGATCGGCCTGCAAGAGCGTGGGGATCGACCCCACCCGCGGCACGGCTGCTGCCGACGCCGAGCCGGACTGGGACCGCATCCACCAGGCGGTGCTCACCGGACTGCTCTCCCACATCGGGTTGCGCGATGAATCCACGCGCGACTACCTCGGCGCGCGCGGTGCCCGCTTCGCCATCTCGCCTGGCTCGCGGCTCTTTCGCAGCCAACCCACCTATGTCATGGCCGCTGAACTCGTCGAGACGACGCGGCTGTGGGCGCGGGTCACGGCCCGCATCGACCCGCTGTGGGCGGAGGCCGCTGGCGGGCACCTAGTCAAACGCAGCTACTCCGAGCCGCGCTGGTCGCGCAAACAAGGCAGTGTGGTGGCCACCGAGCGGGTGACGTTGTATGGCGTGCCGCTGGTCGTGGATCGAACCGTCCAGTTCGGCCGCATCGACCCGGAACTCTCACGGGAGCTGTTCATCCGGCACGCTCTCGTCGAGGACGACTGGGAGAGTTCCCACGCATTCGTTAAGGCAAATCGCGCACTCCGGCAACGGCTCTCGGCCCTGGAGGACAAGGCAAGGCGTCGCGACATCATTGCCGACGACAGCCAACTGGTGGCCTTCTTCGACGCGCGCATCCCGGGTGACGTCGTCTCGGCTCAGCATTTCGAGCGATGGTGGAAGGGCGAGCGCACCCGAAACCCAGACCTGCTGACCCTCACCGCCGCCGAGTTGCGACGCGATGGCGCGGGCGGGGCATCGGCGCAGGACTATCCCGGCTCGTGGCGCGCCGGCGAGATCGACCTGCGGCTGAGCTATCAGTTCGATCCCGGCTCCCCGGATGACGGCGTGAGCGTGCGCATTCCGCTGGCCATCCTCAACCGGATCGAGGAGGGTGGCTTCGACTGGCTGGTCCCGGGTCTGCGCGAGGATCTCATTGCCGCCCACGTGCGCTCCCTGCCGAAGGCGACCCGGACGAGCTTCGTGCCCGCCGGCGACCATGCCGCCTATGTGGCCCGTGAGGTCCGGCCGGGGGCGGGGCCCCTCACCGGCGAGATCGCCCGGGTGCTGCGGGAGCACACCGGGATCGCGATTGCGCCGGGGGAGTGGGATATCGCCAAGGTGCCGCCGCATCTGCGGATGACCTTCGTGGTCGTGGGGGACCGTGGCGAGGTGCTGGATAAAGGCAAGGACTTGAGCGTCCTGCGCGAGCGGCTGTCCGGCCAGGTGACCCGCCGCGTCGCCAAGGCGGGCGCCGCCATCGAACGCGCGGGTCTGACCGCCTTCCCGGCCGAGCCGGTCCCGCCGACATACCTCAGTCGTGCCGGCGCGCACGAGGTGATCGGCTATCCAGCGCTGGTCGACGAGGGGCAGTCGGTCGCCGTCCGGGTCCTGCCGTCGCCCGCAGCGGCGGCGGCCGCGCATCGGCTGGGGGTGCGACGCCTGCTCTTGCTGAACACCAGCCCGCCCTGGAAGCGCGTTCTCGCCGGGCTGAGCACGGGGGACAAGCTGACGCTCCAGCTGGCCCCGCATGGCTCGGTGCCCGCCCTGCTCGACGATGCCCTCGCCGCTGCCGTCGATGCGATCGTCGCCGAGCAGCCCGCGAAAACCATTCGCACTCATAGCGAATTCGACAGCGCCCTGGCCGCCGTGCGCACCCATGCCGCCGCCCGCGTGCTGAGCATGGCTGTCTCTTATACACATCTGACGCTGCCGACGAATAGAGAGGTGTAGATCTCGGTGGTCGCCGTATCATT
>CALLZC010000037.1 GCA_937858995.1 uncultured Nostocoides sp. | reverse complement strand
ATACGGCGACCACCGAGATCTACACCTCTCTATTCGTCGGCAGCGTCAGATGTGTATAAGAGACAGCGGCATACCGCCGCGACCCGCGCGAGCTGAAGATTTGCCGCCCTGGCGGCCCACGACATACGAGCGAAATCAGCACGACAAGAAGTTAGGAAGCACCGAGTGCTCGACGTAAACAACTTCGACCAGATTCGAATTGGCCTGGCCTCCGCGCAGGACATCCGCGAGTGGAGTCACGGCGAGGTCAAGAAGCCCGAGACCATCAACTACCGGACCCTGAAGCCGGAGAAGGATGGTCTGTTCTGCGAGCGCATCTTCGGTCCCACCCGGGATTGGGAGTGCGCCTGCGGCAAGTACAAGCGCGTGCGGTTCAAGGGCATCATTTGCGAGCGCTGTGGCGTCGAGGTCACCCGCGCTGCGGTGCGTCGCGAGCGGATGGGGCACATCGAGCTCGCCGCCCCCGTCACCCACATCTGGTACTTCAAGGGCGTTCCCAGCCGCCTGGGCTACCTTCTCGACCTGGCACCGAAGGACCTGGAGAAGGTCATCTACTTCGCGGCCTACATGATCACCAGCGTCGACACCGAGCAGCGGCACAAGGACCTGCCCAGCCTCGAGGCGCAGATCGAGGTGGAGAAGAAGGAGATCGAGAACCGGCGCGATGCCGAGATCGATGCCCGCGCCAAGAAGTTCGAAGCCGACCTGGCCCAGCTGGAGCAGGAAGGCGCGAAGGCCGACGTCAAGCGCAAGGTCCGCGACGGTGCCGAGCGGGAGATGGCGCAGATCCGCCGCCGCGCCGACACCCAGCTCGACCGCCTGGGTCAGGTGTGGGACCGCTTCAAGAACCTCAAGGTCCAAGACCTCGAGGGCGATGAGGTCCTCTACCGCGAGATGCGCGACCGCTTCGGTCTGTATTTCGAGGGCGGGATGGGCGCCGCGGCGATCCAGAAGCGCTTGGAGACCTTCGACCTCGAGGCCGAGGCCGAGATCCTGCGGGAGATCATCGCCACGGGCAAGGGGCAGAAGAAGACCCGGGCGCTCAAGCGCCTCAAGGTCGTCTCCGCGTTCATGACCACCGGCAACAACCCCGCCGGCATGGTGCTGGACGCCGTGCCGGTCATCCCGCCGGACCTGCGCCCCATGGTGCAGCTCGACGGTGGCCGCTTCGCGACCTCGGACCTCAACGACCTCTATCGCCGCGTCATCAACCGCAACAACCGGTTGAAGCGACTGCTGGATCTCGGCGCCCCGGAGATCATCGTCAACAACGAGAAGCGGATGTTGCAGGAGGCCGTCGACAGCCTCTTCGACAACGGGCGTCGTGGGCGTCCGGTCACCGGCCCGGGCAACCGGCCGCTGAAGTCGCTGTCCGACATGCTCAAGGGCAAGCAGGGGCGCTTCCGTCAGAACCTGCTCGGCAAGCGCGTCGACTACTCCGGTCGTTCCGTCATCGTCGTCGGCCCGCAGTTGAAGCTGCACCAGTGCGGCCTGCCGAAGCAGATGGCTCTGGAGCTGTTCAAGCCGTTCGTGATGAAGCGGCTGGTCGATCTCGACCACGCCCAGAACATCAAGTCCGCCAAGCGGATGGTCGAGCGTCAGCGCTCCGTCGTGTGGGATGTCCTCGAAGAGGTCATCACCGAGCACCCGGTGCTCCTCAACCGTGCGCCCACGCTGCACCGCCTTGGCATCCAGGCCTTCGAGCCACAGCTGGTCGAGGGCAAGGCCATCCAGATCCACCCGCTGGTCTGCACCGCCTTCAATGCCGACTTCGACGGCGACCAGATGGCGGTCCACCTGCCGCTGTCCGCCGAGGCCCAGGCCGAGGCGCGCATCCTGATGCTCTCCTCGAACAACATCCTCAAGCCGGCGGATGGGCGCCCGGTGACCATGCCCACCCAGGACATGATCATTGGCCTGTACCACCTGACCTGCGAGGTCGAGGACGGCCTCGGTGCGGGTCGCTCCTTCTCGACGCCGGAGGAGGCCCGCATGGCCTTCGACGCGCACCAGATCGAGCTCGGCAGCATGGTCAAGATCCGACTGCGCGGCGTCGTGCCGGCGCCGGGCACCGTCCTGCCCGAGGGCGTGGAGCCGGACGCCAGCGGTGCCATCGACTCGATGATCGTGGAGACCACTTTGGGTCGGGCGTTGTTCAACACGGCCCTGCCGGTGGACTATCCGTTCGTCAACGAGCCGGTCGACAAGAAGCGGTTGTCGACGATCGTCAACGACCTGGCCGAGCGGTACAGCAAGGTGCAGGTCGCCGCGAGCCTCGATGCGTTGAAGGAGGCCGGCTACTACTGGGCGACCCGCTCGGGCACCACCGTCGCCGTCTCCGATGTGGTCACCCCGCCGCGGAAGGCCGAGATCCTGGCCGGCTACGAGATCAAGGCCACCAAGGTCCAGACCCAGTTCGAGCGTGGTCTGATCACCGACGACGAGCGCCGTCAGGAGCTCATCGAGATCTGGACCAAGGCGACCAATGAGGTCTCCAAGGAGATGGAAGCCAACTTCCCCAAGGACAACCCCATCTATCGGATGGTCAACTCCGGGGCGCGAGGCAACTGGTTCCAGCTGCGTCAGATCGCCGGTATGCGTGGGTTGATGGCCAATCCGAAGGGCGAGATCATCCCGCGCCCGATCCGCACGAACTTCCGTGAGGGTCTCTCGGTGCTGGAGTTCTTCATCTCCACCCACGGCGCCCGCAAGGGGCTCGCGGACACCGCCTTGCGGACCGCGGACTCCGGGTATCTGACGCGACGCCTCGTCGACGTCTCGCAGGACGTCATCATCCGTGAGGATGACTGTGGGACCGAGCGTGGGCTCGTCACCCCGATCGCCACGCAGACCGAATCCGGTGAGCGGGTCGTGCACGACGAGGTCGAGACCTCGGTGTATGCCCGGACCCTCGCCGAGGATGTCGTCGTCGACGGGAAGGTGCTCGCCCCGGCGGGCATCGACCTCGGGGATGTCGTCATCGCTGCGTTGCTCGACGCGGGCGTCGACCAGGTCAAGGTCCGTTCGGTCCTGACCTGCGAGTCCAAGGTCGGCACCTGCGCGCTGTGCTACGGCCGTTCGCTGGCCACCGGCAAGCTGGTCGACATCGGTGAGGCGGTCGGCATCATCGCCGCGCAGTCCATCGGTGAGCCCGGCACCCAGTTGACGATGCGTACCTTCCACACCGGTGGTGTGGCCGGTGACGACATCACGCAGGGTCTGCCGCGTGTCGTAGAGCTCTTCGAGGCCCGCACCCCCAAGGGTGTGGCCCCGATCGCGGAGGCCGCCGGTCGGATCACGATCGAGGACACCGACAAGGCTCGGCGCATCCTGCTCACCCCGGACGACGGCTCCGAAGAGCACGCCTACCCGGTGAGCAAGCGCACCCGGCTGCTGGTCGCCGACGGTCAGCACGTCGAGGTGGGCACCAAGATGCTCCAGGGCGCGATCGACCCCAAGCAGGTGCTGCGCATCCTCGGCCCGCGTCAGGTGCAGATGCACCTGGTCGATGAGGTCCAGGCGGTGTATCGCCAGCAGGGTGTCGCCATCCACGACAAGCACATCGAGGTCATCGTGCGGCAGATGCTGCGCCGGATCACGATCATCGAGTCGGGTGACGCGGACCTGCTTCCGGGCATGCTCGCCGAGCGCGGCCGCTTCGAGGCCGAGAACCGGCGCGTGGTGACCGAGGGTGGCCGCCCCGCCTCGGGTCGCCCCGAGCTCATGGGCATCACCAAGGCCTCGCTCGCGACCGACAGCTGGCTCTCCGCGGCCTCCTTCCAGGAGACCACGCGCGTCCTCACCGAGGCCGCCATGGAGGCCAAGTCGGACCCGCTGCTCGGCCTGAAGGAGAATGTCATCCTCGGCAAGCTGATCCCCGCGGGGACCGGTCTGCCGCGGTACCGCAACATCAAGGTCGAGCCCACTGCCGAGGCCCGCGCCGCGATGTACTCGATGCCGAACTACGACGAGTACGCCTACCCGGTCTTCGGTGCGGGCACCGGCGAGGCGATTCGCCTCGACGACGCCGAGCTCGGGCTGAAGTACGACTGAGAGGTCTGGGTCAGGGGCCGGATGCCGTATGCGGTGTCCGGCCCCTACCCTTGTGGCCCGGCGTCGTGAGCTGCCCTGGCACCCCGGTGCAGGGGCCCGCTCTGGTGCCCCGGCCGGCGGCGTTAAGGTTGCTCAGCGCCAAGCGCCGCGTCCGCCGCCTTAGCTCAATTGGCAGAGCAGCCGCCTTGTAAGCGGCAGGTTGCCGGTTCGATTCCGGCAGGCGGCTCTGTGAGAACACTGGTTCTCCGCGAGGACGGTCCCGCGAGGACACCGGTTCGAACCGGCGTCCTCGCGGAGAACCGTGCTGTGGAGCGTGCGCCGTGGCGCGTGGGCTGGATTCCGGGGGTTGAGCTGGCGTCTCGGGACTAGAGGACCTTGTTGAGATAGGTCTGCAGGGCCATGGTCGTTCGGCGGCCCCACGCCCCGTCCGGGTAGGCGCCGACCAGTCGCTGAAGTGCTTTGACGGTCTGGGGTCCAATAACACCATCGGCGGGGACCTTCAGCCGCTTCTGCAGCGCGATCTTGTCGTTGGTGCTGAAGACGCCATTGACCGGGCGACCCAGCCACTTTTCCATCGCGGCATAGGTCTTGGCGCCCAGGACGCCGTCGACGACCAAGTCACCGCTGGCCGGCGGCTCCTCATCACTGTCCGCCCAGGGGTCGACGGCTAGGCCGTTGGCCACGGTCAGTCCGGCGCGCACTGAGCACGTGGGCCACGCTCCCGGCCCTTGCACCTTGAGCACTTCCTGAGCGGTGTCGATCTGCTCGGGCTTGCTGGCCTGGTGGGCGTAGGCGGCATACTTCCCGCCGCCGAACCCGATCCAGGTGCGTGCGGAGAATTGCAGGCCACCGTAGTAGCCATTGCCGGTGTTGATCGACCAGTTGCCGGTGGATTCGCAATAGGCGACCCGGTCCCAGACCGTTTCGGCGTGGGCGACGCCCGGGGCGAACAACACCCCTGCGGTGGCGGCGCAGGCGAGGGTGGGGGCCGCGATCCGGGAGCGGATGGCGGCCTGGGGGGCGCGGTGGCGCCCGACATACGAAATGGCGCGAGCCATGGGGGGAGTCCTTTCCTGACTAGCGCCGCTGAGGTTAGCTGTCGGGTTAGGGAGATCAGGTTCCCCGCCGGGCCCCGGGCGTGGCCCGCGTGATGCGGGCGGCTCAGGTCACGGCATACACCCCAAGGCCGGCATCGCTGCCGGCCGTACGTGGTTCCCCCAGCCATCCGTGGTGGGCCCGGGTGGCCCGCATACCGGCTCGGCCGCTGGATGGTTGGGCGCGCGACGGGCCGGGTGATGGTTGGTGTGTATCCAGTTGTCACGACCGAGGCCGCCGGGCACGACGGTACGGGAGAGGGTGCTGGCTGTGCAATCTCTGTCCGCCGGGGGATCAACGAACCTCTGCTAGCAGAAGTTAGTCACATCTGCACACTTTCCTAGGTGTGCTGATTTGACTAAGTGCTGCTAGCAGAGGTTAGTCAAGGGGGGTCGGGCCGGGCGCACCCGACCTCAGAAGCCGCCGAGGCCGTTGGGGGAGCCGATGCCGGTGGGGGCGTCGTAGCCCGCGCGGCCGGTGCACAGATAGTCGCCACCGCAGATTCCATTGCGCCCGCCGACAACATCGAAGAAGGCCGAGGTGCGGGTGTATGGCGTGCGGGAGGTGAAGGTGCTGGCGTTGCCCTTGAGCCCGATGAGCCCGGCGACATAGGGCGCGGAGGCGCTGGTGCCGCCGCCGATGATCCAGCCCGGCTCGAGGCCGAACGGGTTCTCGAAGCTGTCATAGATCGCCGGACCGGTCTCCGGGTCGGCCACTGCCGAAACATCGGAGACGGTGCGCATCTGGCAGTGCGGGTCGTGCTGCCACGGGCTCTTGGCGATGTATGCCGAGCACGCGCTGCCGCTGCCACCCCAGACGTCCTCGTCCCAGCCGCGTGCGGTCCCGGGGGCCCGCTTGAGCGTGGTGCCGCCGACCGCAAGCACCTTGCGGTAGACCGCTGGCATGGAGGCCGCCATGAATCCGAAGTCGCCGCTGGAGGCCACCGAGATGACCCCCCGCTTCTCATAGGCGTCCCGGAACTCCCAGACGTAGCCACCCTCGGTGGCGCCATAACTGTGCGAGATGACCTGGGCGCCCTTGCGCCAGGCCGTGCGGGTGGCCTCGGCCATATTGACCAGGGAGTTGTCATCCGATTCCACGAGCATGATCTTGCAGGTCGGGCAGGCGGCGGAGACCAGATCGAGGTCCATCGACCCCTCGAGTGCCCAGCCCGGATCGGGCTGCGGATACGAGCCGCTCACCCCGCGCTGGTTGAGCTTGGTGAAGCACCCGTTGGCCGTGGTGCACGGGGGCAGGCCCATGGTCTTGCGGTAGACCGCGAGGTCCTTCTCCGCATACGGGACATCGAAGGCGATGACGATGGCCACGGTTGTCTTGGCCCCCGTGGCGGGCACCTTGTATGCCGCCCGGAGGTCGGCGGCGCCGTAGCCAGGTGGCATGGCCCGGGCGTCCAGCCGCCCGCCGTTCTCCTGGCGGAACCGGCTCATGCACCGCGCGTAACCGTCGCGCGTCTCGGCGGAGCAGGGCTTGGCGCTCGGGGCGGCGCGATCAGTGGCCGACGGCGCGGCCTGCGATATGGCAGGGAGCGCGCCTAGAGCGAGCGCGGCGACGGTGGCCACGGCGGCGATGCTCCGCCGGAGGTATGCGACGTTCATGATGGGTTCCTACTTTCTGTGCGGTCGGATGTCAGCCGGCGAGCCCGAAGGCCCCGTCGATCTGCTCGGTCAGGGTGGACCCGGCGGCGTCGGTGACCGACACCTTGAGGCTGACGGCGCTGCGCCCGGCACCCGGCGTCGGGACCGAGAGGCGCACGGCATACCGCGCACCCGACCCGGTGACGGGGGCGGGGCTCCAGGTGCGGCCGTCATACGACACCCACGCCTTGACCCCGGTGATGCCGGACGCGGTGGAGCGGCCCACCTGCTTGACCGTCAAGGCCACCGACCGCGCACCCGCGGGCAGCGCGTTGAGCTGGTCGAGGCCGCTGACGCCATAGTCCAGGCTGAGGAAGGGCAGCACCCGGCAGCCGGTCGCCGTGGCGCAGGCCCATCCGCTCGGTGCCGGGAAGCTTGCGGCAATCGCGGTGGAGACCGCCGTGGTCATGCGCGTCGCTCGGGGGAACGGCGTGCCGGATCGCGTGGCGATCGCGGTGGTGGAGATGCGTTGGGTGCCCGCCGGATAGGTGCTGCCGCCACGCAATTCACCGGGGCCGTCATACAAGGTGGTGTCGTCGGCCTTGACGATCACCCGGCCCAGGATGTCGGGCTCGACCAGATCCGCGGACCCGTAGTGGCCGGCGTCGCTCAGGGGGGCCGCCCAGAAGTTGGCCACGCCCCCGCCGATGCACGCCGGGCAGACCGTGAACAGTCCGCCTGCCACGGGTGTGACATAGCTCTGGTGCAGCGGGGCCGCCCCCCAGGTCCGCGCGGTCACCATTCCGGGGGCCGGCGCGGGGGCAAATCCACTCGAGAACTGCCCCTTCAGGATGGACTTCTCCGCGAACGACTGATACTGGGTGAGCTCGGAGCCGTGGACCAGGCCGGGCGCGCTGGAGGCATAGAGGTCGTAGGTGCGTGCGGGGATGCCCATGCCGATGGTCCAGCCACCGGAGGCGTCGAGGACGCCGACCCCGAAGCTCGCGGCCGAGAGGTCGCGGATGCCGGTGAAGGTGGGGCGGTAGGTCGTCAGATTGGCCGCCGTCGCGCGGTGCACGATATGCCCGGCCGGGATCTTTCCGGCCAGGCCGGTGTGCACCACAAAGGTGTATGGCGTCGGCGCGCCCGCCGGGCTTGTGGCCAGGCGGTTGTAGCTGACCCCCTGGCTACCCGTCAGAGGGCCGGGCGTCGGGGTGAGGTAGACCGGGCGGCCACCGTCATCGATCACACCGAAACTGAAACCTCTCTGGCCATGCGGGCCGGAGACCTCGCGGTTGAGCGAGGTGATGACGATGCCTGGGGTGGCCGGGCGCGGCAGGGTCGCGCGAATGGTCGAGACGGCCTTACGGGCATCGAAGACGAGTTCGCGCGGAGCGGAGACCACGGTCTCCGCCGAGGTGCCGAGGCTGGTGGCTCCGTCGCCGCCAATCACGCTAGCGATGAGCTGGTAGGTGCCGGCGGGGACGCTCACCTTGGCCTTCCCGCGCTCGGCGAAGACCATGCCCGCACCCTTGTTGGGATCGTTGACGTTGTAGTAGCCGACGAGAACTTCGCCGGGGGCGCCGTCGCGACCGATGACCTTGATGGTCGCCGTGATCATCGGCCAGGCGGGATTGGCTCCGGGTGTGGTGGGCACCCGAACCCGCGCGACGTGCGCGAAGAGGTCCCTCGCGGAGCCGCCGGCGGCCAGCTCCCGGCCCAGGCCGGCGCTGCTGGCGGCGTCCACATAGCCGCGACCGGTCGTTCCCGTGCGCGAGGTGACCACGACGCCGGGCACCGCGGTGGGGGAGTTCGTGCTGGCGTAGGCGATCGTCACGGCGCTGCGCCCGCTGCCTCGGCGGGCGAGCGCGGTGACATCGAAAAGCGCCGGGTCGAGCACCGAACCGACCACCGGGGCAACCCGGCGCGGGATGACGTAGTGGGTGCTGCCGGCGCGCATCGTCAAGAGCCCACCGCGCGGAACGGCGCCGATCGGGCTCAGATGCGGTGCGCCATGGGGAAGTGCCCTGACGCCGATGGCATCCCCGGTCGGAAGGATGGCCACGCGAGTCGCGCCGGAGTCCGCGCTCGGTGTCCACCCCCCGGTCGCCGCGCGCGCTGCCGGGGTCGTGGTCGGCGGGAGCGCGCCAGCGGGAGCCAGGGAGCCGGCGGCCACGAGGCCGGCGGACCCGATGACGGCCCCCAACATCAGTCGTTTCATCTGTGTGCCTTTCGGTGGTGATGCGGTGTCGTCGGCCGGGTTCGGTCAACGACTGTCCAGTTGGTTGTGTCCGGGGCGGGGCCGGGCGTTACGCCGCCCCTCCCCAGGCGCGCGTCGTCAGGGGGCGAGGAGGAAGGCAGCGGTGATGGTCTCGGTGAGAGCCGCGCCATCGCTGGTGCGGGCCTGCACGCGCAGGTCGGCGCTGAGGCGTCCGGCGCCGGCGCGCGGGACCGTCAGCGTCACGGCATACCGGCCGCCCCCCAGATCGGTCACGGGCGCCGGGACCCACCCGGCACCGTATGCAGCAGCGACCTTCAGTGAGGTCACCGACGGACTCGCCACGCCCACCTGGTGCAGCCGCAGATCGAGCGTGCGTCGCCCGCTCGCGAGGGCTCCCGAGAGGTTTACGGGGAGGTCGTATGCCGCATACAGCACCGGCAGGGTGGCGCAGGTGCCGCCGCGCAGGCACTGCCACCCGGCTGGCAGGGGCCGGCTCGCCGCGAGCGGGACCCGTAGGTCGGTGGTCATCCGGGTGCCCGTTCGGTAGGGCGCGCCGCGGCGCATCTCCACCCGCGCGGACAGCACCTTCGCATCCCCAGGCAATGGCAGGCCTTCGGCGGCGAGATAGTCTTCGCCGGAGGCCACCTCATCGCCGTCGGTCCGAATCGACCAGCGCACGGTGCCTGGGTCGGCATACATGATGTGCCAGGGATAGCTGTCGTGCTGGAGAGCGAATAGGTCCAGGCTGCCGTCCGCGTCGAGGCAGGCGAAGCAGGTCACCGGATGGGGGGCGAAAACCTTGGGGTCGGTGAAGATCTCGGTGTGCGCGGGGTTCTTGGCCCACTCCTCGGTGAAGCGCACGGGCCGCGGCACCGGACGCCACTCGGACTCGATCTGACCCAGCTCCTGGCTCGGCGTTCTGGACGTCCAGAAGTCGGCGGTGGTCGCGTAGTCGGCGCCCGTCGACACGAACTCCGTGACCCGGCCGGGGGTTCGCAGGGGGCTGCCGAAGCTCCAACCGCCCGCGCCTCGTTTCTGGGATGCCCGCAGGAGCATCGAGGTGGTCATGGCTGGTCCATGAAAGACGCTGTCGATGCGCGCGAATGTTGCGGCGTCGTGCACCACCCGGACCGGTGTGCTCGACACCGGCCCAGGCCGGGAGGTATCGAGGGCGTACCGGCCGGCCTGTTGGCCTTGTGGTGCGAAGGCGAGCGTCGTATTGGTCAGGCGGCGAGTCGCCGACTCGCCAGCCCGGCTGGGGGTGACGCGTACCAACGGCTGTCTGCCCAAGTCCAGCGCCCCGAACGAGACTTCGGAGGCGAAGCCAGTGACCTCGACTCGTCGGACATCTTGCGTGACACCCACCTGCACGCTTGTCGGGGTGGTGATGGTCGCGGTCACCGGGGTCGTCGCGGTGCGCGCGTCGATGACCTGGGTGCCAGCCCCGGTGACGGCGAACTCCCGGTGTGCGATGAGGGTCGTGCCGTCGCTCGTGCCGTCGAAAGCCATCACAAGGTAGCGGCCGGTGGGCACGCTGATCTTGCCCAGTCCCCGGGTCAACTCCACGAATCCGGCGTACTTGGCTGGGTTGTCCACGGCCATCACGAAGGCGAAACTCAGCTGGGCGGCACCGGTGTGATCGATGCCTCGAACGGTCACCGTGTGCATGGGCCAGGCTGCCTGCGCTCCCGGTGCGGCGCGCACGGAGATTCGGCTGATGTTGGCGAGTGCGGTGCGTGCGTCGCGGGTCCTGAGGGCGGCGCCGAGGGCGGACGCAGACTCGGGGGTCACGACGCCCGTTGCGGTCCGGCCCGAGCGGGAGGTGATCTGCACACCGGCGACGGGCGTCGGCGCGTCGCGGTGCGTGTATGTGACCGAGACGGCCTGCCGACCGTCGCCGCGCGCAAGGCTGGTCACCTCGAAGAGTTCGGGGTCGAGTTGTCGGCCCACAAGACCGCGCACCGCCTCCGGGAAGACGTAGACCCGCCCCCCGGCCCGGATCGTCCAGGCGTCGCCGAGGCTCGCCGGATCCGGCAGGCCGATGGCTGGCGCTGACCCGGAGGGGGCGTCCACGATCACCCGGTCTCCGGTGGGCAGCAACACCGTCTGCGCACTCGCCGACGGGTCACCCGCGATCCCGGCCTGGCTGCCGGCAGCGGGTACCGAGCCCGCGGGTGCCGCCGCCACCGGTGCGGGCGCACCCGTGCTGGGGCTCGCCCCGGCAACCGTCAGCACCGCGACACAGCACACTCCAAGGACTTCTCGCCATCCCGCCACAACCGCACCCCCGCTCTCATGGCCACGGCCGGTGGTCGGGCGATGCCCGCTCCTGGCCGTTGCTCCGAGGGTGACTTCACACCCTGCATACCGGGTATGTCAAGGGTCGACCGGCGCGTCGCGCGTCCGATTGCCCGATCCATCACATGCCGAGCGTGTGCCGCGCGATGACCAGCCGTTGGATCTGGTTGGTGCCCTCGAAGATCTGGGTGACCTTCGCCTCGCGGAAATAACGCTCCGCGGGGAAGTCCTGGGTGTAGCCGGCACCACCGAGCACTTGCACGGCATCGGTAGTCACCTTCATGGCCGCGTCCGTGGCCACGAGCTTGGCGACGGCCGCCTCCTTGCTGAAGGGCCGACCGGCGTCGCGCAGCCGCGCGGCATACAGATAGGTCGCCCGTGCGGAGGCGACGGCGGCGGCCATGTCGGCGATCAGGAACGCCAAGCCCTGGTTGCTGGCGATCGGACGCCCGAACTGTTCGCGTTCCACCGCATACCGGCTCGCGAGGTCGAGGGCGCCCTGGGCCAAGCCGGTTGCCCCGGCCGCGATCCCCAGGCGCCCGGAGTCGAGGGCGGCCAGGGCAATGGCCATGCCCTGGCCTTCCCGGCCGATCCGGCGATCGGCGGGAACCCGCACCTGGTCGTAGCGGACCTCGCGCACGGTGTCGCCGTGCAGGCCCATCTTCTTCTCCGGCTCCCCGAAGGACAGGCCGGCGGCATCGGCGGGAACCACGAAGCACGACAACCCCCGTCCGCCGTCGTCCGAGGTGCGCGCAAAGGTGGTGTAGTAGTCGGCGTGCCCGGCATGGCTGATCCAGGACTTGGTGCCGCTGATCAGGTAGTCCGTCCCATCGCGGCGGGCGCGGGTGGTCATCGATGCGATATCGCTGCCCGCCTGCGGTTCCGAGAGCGAATAGGCCCCTAGGGTCTGCCCGGAGAGCATGTCGGGAAGGAGCGCCTCCTGCTGCTCAGGGCTCCCGTGGCTGGCGACCGGGTAGCACGTCAGGGTGTGGACCGAGATGCCGAGCCCGGCCGCCATCCAAACGCTCGAGAGTTCCTCGAGCACCTGAAGGTAGACCTCGTAGGGCTGTTCGCCGCCGCCGAACTCCAGCGGATACGGCAGGGACATCAGCCCGGCCGCGCCGAACATCCGGAAGATCTCGCGCGGGAAGGCGTCGCGCGTGGCCGCCTGCGCCTCGACCTGATCGACGCGGGGGCGCAGTTCCTTTTCGGCGATCTCACGGACCAACGCAATGAGGTCCGCACCTTCCTCGGTGGGCAGCAAGCGATCGACGGGCATGGCCCAAACTTACGCGTGCCGAGCCGATCTGGACGAGGCGGATCGCTGGGCCAGGGTGACGGCGAGAACGCCCGCGGCGGCCAGGGCGGCGGCCACACCCACGGCCACGGATTCCGGCCGGTCGGTGAGGCGCCCATAGGAGATCCAGCCCAGCCCCCAGGCCATCGCGGCGGCGACGGCCAATCGCGGGCCGAGGCGCACGGCATACACATAGGCCAGCGCGACCGTGACCGCCAGGACCGCGATCGTGATGATCTCGACCGTCGGCCGATCGGGCGCGACACCGGCGTCGACGAGGGTGGCGGCGATATTGGCGCAGGTCGCCACCGAGACCCAGCCCAGATAGAGGCCGAACGTCACATCGGTCAGGACGCGCTCGAGAACGGAGGTCGGTGGGTGGGCGCCCAGCCGCTGGAGCAGCACCCCGAGCGTCAGCGCCAGCGCGATGATGACCAGAACGCTGACCCACAGCCAGCCGGCACGCACCACCAGCAGCCACAGGGCGTTCAGCACCATGGATGCGGCGGCCAACCAGCCGGTCTGCCGGTACCGCGGCGTGGCCGTCACCGGCAGCCACTGCCAGAGCGTGTATGCCGCGAGCCCGAGATAGATCGGGGTCCAGATCCCGAAGGCCGGAACCGCGGGAGCGATATAGGTCGCGTCCGCGGCCAAGGCACCCCCTGCGGCCTGTTGAACTTCGGGGCCGCCGAGCACCCCGAGGCCGACCAGGGTGCCGAGAACGCAGAAGACCTCGGCCACGGTGACGGCAAGGCGCCGGTTGCGATCACTGGCGCTCATGAGCCCAACCCGGTCGCTGCGGCGACCCAGCCCCACATCCGTTCCTTGTCCGCGGCGCTCGATCGGGTGCGCGGGACCACGACGGTCGGGCGGGCGCGCCGGTCGTGCCACAGGCCGCCGGTGGCCGGCGCCGGCGCGGTGCCGATCAGCCAGGTGGTCGTATCCGCGCCGCCGTCTGCGTCGCGCAGGATCGGCCCCATGACCTTCTCGAACGCGGGCAGGGACTCGCTCACCCCGGGGGTGGCCACCCACCCCGGGTGCATGGCATAGACGCCTGCGCGCGGCCAGCGCCGGGCCAGATGCCCGAGGAGGTCGACTTGGGTGCGCTTGCTCCGCGCGTATGCCGTCGCCCCGGCATACTCGCCGACCTGGTAGTCGGGATCGGCGACGGGCAGGCGTTGGGTGTACATGCCCCCCGAGGTCACAAAGACGATCCGGGCATCCGGCGCCAGGTGCTCGTAGAGAAGGTCCGTCATCAGGATCGGTCCGAGGACGTGCACCGCCATGGTCAGCTCATGGCCTTGCGCAGATTCGGTGCGCCGCGCGGGGAGCACCCCGGCATTGTGGATGACGCCGAACGGCGCAATGTCGCTGTCGCGCAAAGCTTGCGCGAAGTCGCGAACGCTGTCCAGATCACCGATGTCGCACCGCCACACGCGGGTCTCGCCATCGATGAGGGCCGCGATCTGGGCGCCCTTGTCGACGTCGCGGACCACGAGATGCACCGTGGCTCCCAGCGCGGCCAGCTGCTCTGCGTTGGCCGTCCCGATCCCCGAGGTCGCCCCGGTCACCAGGACGTGACGGCCTGCGAGGGCGCCCGGCGCCGGATCCGCCGGCCAGGACGGAAGCCGCGAGCGAATCGCCGGCCCGATCAGCGAGAAGCCGGGGACCACCGTGCGATCGAGCACGCTGTCGAGCCCAGACGCCAGGCGCGTCGTCAGGGGCTTAGGGAGCTTTCCGGAGAGGATCATGACGCAAACTCCAAGACGTGAGGGAGAAGGAAGAGCATGCCGAGCGACCAGGTGAGGTGGGTGACTATCGGTCCGAGGATGCCACCGGTCACTCGGCGCTGCAGGCCGGTGACGATGCCCAGCAGGGCGGCGGCCAGGACGAGCAGCGGGATCCCGGCCGCGGCCGTGACGAGGGCATAGATCGCCGTGGTGATGGCCACTGCGTGGCGCCGGCCGATCCCGGCATACAGGGCCCCGCGGAAATAGAGCTCCTCGGAGATCCCGTTGACCGCGGTGATGACCGCAACCAGGGGCAGCGAGCCGACGGCCGCGTGCGAGAGCAAGCGGTCGACGGGATCGCGCAGCGCGGGGACCCGGGCGACGACCAGTGCCCCGGCCAGGAAGAGGGCCAGAAGCAGCCCGCCCAGGACCAGCGACTGAACGATGGCATGGCTCGGGTCGGCGCCTGAACGCGTGTGGGCCCGGCCGAGGTGCAACCTGCCGGAGGCGAAGGCACCCACCGTCCACACTCCGGCCGAGGCAAAGGTTCCCACATAGAACAGCGGATCACCGGGGTCCAGGCGCAAGGCCCAGCCGAGCACCAGGGCCCCCGCCGCGAGGGTGATGATGGCGACTCGCCGGCGCCGTCGAAAGGCGGCATCGCTTTCGGTGTGATCGCGCGGGACGGGCTCGATCAGCGACGCGCGCAGGAAACCGGCGAACTCGGTGGCGGGGTTGATCACGGTTGGCCCGCCGAAGGCTGCCGTCCTGACACGAAGCGACGCAGAGGGGCCGGGACGGGGAGCGCGTCGAAGAGCCCACTCGAGCCGGCCCACGCCGGGTCGGCCGCGGTGAGCTGTGCGGGATCCGCATCTCCGGGCTCCGGAAGCGGCGCATCCGGGTCGGCGACCAGGGCGGCGCGCACGGCCGCGTCATACCCCATGAGCTCCGACGGGTCCTTGCCCAGCACGGCTGTCAGGTCGTGCTCACGGCAGACCACTTCATGAACAAGGCTGCCCACCAATGGTTTTGCGACACCAGCCGGAACCGGGGTCACCAGCCCGACCCAATGACTCGCGAGGTGCGGTGTCAGAACCGGAACCGTGATGATGGCGCGCCGCCGGAGTCCGGCGACCGCGGCATACCGCTGGATCATGGCCCGATAGGTGAGCACTTCGGGTCCACCGATGTCGTAGGTCCGATTCGCGTCCGCGGGAACCCGGGCGGCCGCGATGAGGTGATCCAGGACATCCGCGATGGCAATCGGCTGGATGCGGTTGTCGAGCCATTTGGGGGTGATCATGGCCGGCAGGCGGACGGTCAGATGCCGCAACATCTCGAACGAGGCCGAGCCGGAACCGAGGACGACAGCGGCCTGCACGACGCTCGTCGGCACGCCGCTGGCCATCAGGATCGAGCCCACCTCGACGCGCGAGGCCAAATGCTCGGACAGCTCTCCCTCAGGGTGCAGCCCCGAGAGATAGACGATCCGCTGCACCCCGCTCTCGTATGCCGCTCGCCCCACCCCCAGCGCCAAGCGCCGGTCGCGCTCGGCGAAGTCCCCGCGTCCGTCCATCGAGTGCACCAAGTAGTAGACGACCTCGACGCCAGTCATCGCGCGCCGCAGCGCCTCGGCATCGGTGGCGTCACCCTCGACAACCTCGACCTGGTCGGCCCAGGAGCGAGCGCGCACGCCGGCGGCCCGTCGCGTGAGGACGCGCACGGCATACCCCTCGGTGAGGAGGCGGGGCACGAGGCGGGCACCGACATACCCGGTCGCACCGGTGACCAGGACGCGAGTCACTGGGAGGCGCCCGCGTCCAATACCCGCGCGAGCTGTGCGGCCGTGGCGTCGCCGAGGCGCGCCAGGAGCGGTTGCATCAGGGGTCCGAGGAAGCGCGCCGGTCCGCTGAAGGTGAATTCCGCGGTGTATTCGATGCTCGAACCACTATTGGCCGTGGGGGTGACGATGATGGTGTCGCGGCTCACCGTCGTGGCGTTCTTGCCCACGATGACGAACACCGGCTCGGCATTCTCCTCGACGGTGTAGATGAGTTCGACCTCCCGGCCCGCGAAGCGGGACCGATTGCGATAGGTCGTGCCAGGTCCACCGTCACCCGAGATCCGTTCGCAGGCAACAGTTCCCGAGTCCCACTCGGCGGCATTCGCAAAGTCGGACAGGTAGGCGAAGACGCCTTCGGCCGGGGCATGGGTCGTGACCAGTCGTTTCAGGGTGGGCATTAGATCCTCCGGAAGGTGAGTTGGGCAACGTCGAGATAGCCGGTAGCGAAGCCCGCCTCGCAGTAGGCCAGGTAGAACTCCCACATCCGGCGGAAGCGCTCATCGAAGCCCCCACCGCTGATGGTTGGCCAGGCCTGCAAGAAGGTGCCACGCCAGCGGCGCAGGGTTTCGGCGTAGTGAGGGCCGAAGGCGAAGGTCTCGGTGCGCCGCAAGCGGGTATGCCGTGCGGTCACCTCGTCGATCGCGGTCACGGACGGGATCAACCCGCCGGGGAAGATGTACTCCTGGATCCAGCCGTGCGAGTGGCGAGTGGCCAAGAAGCGGTGGTGTGCCATCAGGATGGCCTGCACGACGGCCACCCCGCCGTCCGCCAGCAGGCGATCGATAGTGGCGAAGTAGTCGGGCCAAAACTCCTCCCCGACAGCCTCGATCATCTCGATCGAGATGATCGCGTCGAACTCACCGCGCACGTCGCGGTAGTCCTGCAGACGCACCTCCACCCGGTGCGCGAGACCGGCCGCGGCGATCCGCTCCTGTGCCAGCTGCTGCTGCTCGACGGACAAGGTGATGGTCAAGACCTGGGCGCCCCGGTGCGCCGCCCGGACAGCCAACTCGCCCCAGCCGGTCCCGATCTCCAGGAGCCGCGTGCCCGGGCCGACCCCGGCGGCATCGAGGGCGCGATCGATCTTCCGGTGCTGCGCCCGCTCGAGGCTCTCGGTGCGCATGCTCTCGCGTCCGGCGAAGAGCGCAGAGCTGTACGTCATGCTCGGATCCAAGAAGGCGGCAAAGAGGTCGTTGCTCAAGTCGTAGTGGGCGGCGATATTCGTGCGCGCATTCTCCGGCGTGCCGCGCTGGTGCTGTGGGAGAGCGGAATCCACCAAGCCGCGCAAGGCGATCAGGGGGCGTGGGATGAGGCGGTCCATGTGGGCGGCAAATGGCATGAGGGCTTGTGCCAGGTCGTGACCCGCGGCGACGCCCCACTCACCCTCCATGTAGCCCTCGCCAAGTCCGATCTTGGGATGGCCGGCAAGGCGGCGATAGAAGGCATCCGGTCGGTTCAGGTGGAGTTCGGGATCACCGGCCCGACCACCACCCACCACGGTTCCGTCGGGGTAGCTCACGCGCACGGGGACTCGCGCGACGACCGCGTGGATGATCGCGCGAGCGATGCGCGCCCGCACGGCAGGACTCGCCATGTGCGGGAAGCGGGCGATGAAGCCGGTTTCGGAGGTAGTCATCGCACGGTCTCCAGGGTCGAATCGGGTCGGCTGCGGACAGGGAGGCGACGGAGCCAGAGCCAGATCCCATGAACCCGGATCTGGGCGCTAACACGTTGGGGCATCAGAGGATCGCGCACTAGGACGCTGGCCAGGGTGCGGCGAGTCAGTGGTTCGACGCGGCCGCTGAGGGTCGCGATGAGGGTCCGCTCGCCGTCCTGCTCCAGGGCGATGCTGACGGCAATGTGACGCGCGCTGGCCCGCACGCGGACGGCATACATCCCGCTGACATCGTTGAAGGGCGAAACGTAGAAAGCCTTCTCGAGTCGTGTTCCGGCTTCGGCGTCGGCGCCGCTGACGACATAGGCATGGCGCCCGCCATAGGTGTTGTGCACTTCGACCACCACGGCGTGAACCACACCCGCGCTCACGCACCAATAGGCCGTCATCGGGTTGAAGGTATGCCCGGCAACTCGGGGATGTGCCAGCATCAAGACACGGGTCTCGCCCGGGCAGCCCAGGCCGGCCCGCTCGGCGCAGCGCAGCACATTGGCCTTGAGGTCGCTGAGCGTCTCCGGGCCGGAGAGGTGATCTCTGGGGTCAAATGTGATGTGTCGCAGCCAGATCGGCAGCAGCGGCGGAGAGTCCAGGTCGATGAGCCACGAGTGGTGTCGGGTGGTGAAGGAGTGCTTTAGGGGCCGATAGCGCGTGTGATGAACGGTGCCGACTATCAGGCTCGGGGCGCTGGGAAGTGACCGCGTGCCTCGCGGCGCGACCTGGGGCGCCGTCACCATGTCGCACCGAAGGATCCAGCGGCCGCGACGCCCGCCCGGCACCCGTCCTCGTGGAAACCCCACCCGTGGTAGGCCCCCGCGTAGGCCGTTGTCGCGGAATTGATCTCGGGCAGCCGACGCTGTGCTGCCACGGAGGTCGGGTCATAGATCGGGTGCGTGTAGTCCATGGTTGCCAGGATGCGATCCGCCGCCACCCGGTCCGTGGCGTTGAGGGTGACCAGGAGCGCAGTGCCCTCGTCAAGCCCCTGAAGTTTGTTCATCCAGTACGTCACGACGGCGGGGCCCGACCTGCCCGTCGGTGCCACGACGTAATTCCACGAGGCTCGGGCCCGGCGTGCGCGAGGGAGCAGTGTCAGGTCCTGGTGCAGGACAGTTTCGTTGTGCGAGTAGCGAAATGCTCCAAGCACCTCCTTTTCCAGCGGGGTGGCGTCGGCGAGGAGGGTCAGGGCCTGGTCGGCGTGGGTGGCGACAACCACCCGGTCGAATGCGTCGGCCCCCCGGGCGTGGGCGATGGTGACTCCGTCGTCTCCGCGGGTGATCGACGTGACGGGATGATCGAGCCGGATATCGGCGAGCCGCGTGGCGATAGCGTCGACATAGGTGGTCGACCCGCCGACCACGGTGCGCCATTGGGGGGAGTTGCCGATAGAGAGCATTCCGTGGTGTTCGAGGAACCGGAAGAGATACCGGGCCGGGTAGGCAAGCGCATCCGAACGGCCGGCCGACCACACGCACGCGACGAGGGGCACGGCATACAGCTCGGTGAATCGTGGCGAAAAGCCTTGGGTGGCAATGAAATCGCCGAAGGTGCTCAGATCATTCTCGGCCGACTCGGCCAGGAACTCGGCGGCGAGCCGATGGAAGCGCCGCACGGACAGCAGGACCTCGCGGTAGTCCCGCCGCAGGAGGTGGGTGGGGTGCGCGACGAAACCGGAGACGCCCTTGCCGCCGGCATACTCCAGGCCGCTGACGGGGTCGCTGATCGACATGGACATCTCGGCGTCCCGCGTGACCACGCCCAGCTCGGCGAAGAGCCGCGTCAGCAGGGGATAGGTGCGGTCGTTGTGGACGATGAAACCGCTGTCTACTGGCTGTCTCTTATACACATCTGACGCTGCCGACGAATAGAGAGGTGTAGATCTCGGTGGTCGCCGTATC
>CALLZC010000036.1 GCA_937858995.1 uncultured Nostocoides sp. | reverse complement strand
TGATACGGCGACCACCGAGATCTACACCTCTCTATTCGTCGGCAGCGTCAGATGTGTATAAGAGACAGGGCCGAACGCGGCCGGCGCGGCGGGCGCCGCAACTTGGGTTGCCTCGTCCCCCAAACTTTCAGAGTCAAGACTCTCAGAGTCCGGGCTCTCAGCGTCCTGGCTCTCAGCGTCCTGGCTCTCAGCGTCCGGGCTGATCGGTTCTAGGGTCGCGGCCTCCTGGTCGTCGACCTCGAATTCCTCGGATTCTGTGTCATCGGAATCTGTCCCCTCGGAAACTGTGCCCTCGGAGAGGGTGTCCTCGGACACTGTGTCCTCGGAAACTGGGTCCTGCGACTCTGGGTCCTGCGACTCTGGGTCCTGGGCTTCACGGTCGAGCGTGACCGCGTCCTCGAGCGGCCCCGTGGCTCGCCCGTCGGCGGCGCTATTCATGCGCGCCCCTGTGTTCATGCTCGACCCTGTTTCCGTGGTCGAAGCAGTTTCGGGGATCGTGTCCGTCTCGGGGGTGGTCTCGCTCATGGCGGGTGCACCTTCTCGCGGCCCAACGACACGGCCACACCTGGCCGGAGAGCCCGGCCCCCTGCCGCGTGCCACGCGGTTCTAGGTCGCGGCGGCGGTAGCCGACGCGGAAGTCGTCAGTTCCTCGCGAGGGCGGTTCGCGCGTGGCGCGTCACCGGCTCGAGGCGGCGGCATCCTTGTCGGGGGCCAGCGGATCGGCCACCTGCCCCGTTGCGCGGTCCCATGGTCCCTGCGCCAGCCGGGTGACCCGTGGGGGCCGGGCCGGCGCGAAGCCGATGGACTCGCGCAAGGCGGTCAGAACGTCGTCGGGGCGAACGGCTGGTGTGGTGTGCCGAACGACCAATCGAATTATCGCACACCCTTGCTCTTGGCCCGGGACGGCGCATTCGACGGCAGCCTTGACATCCAACTCGCGGGGCCCGGTCTTGAACACCCGCGACACCCGAATCTCGGGCTGCTCCATCAATGCGGTGACCGCCGCCGTGAGCTCCGCCAGGGTGACCTCGGGGAACTCCAGCAGCCAGTCGCTGGCCTGCAGCCGCTCGGCCAACCCACCCGGGCCGGCCGGCACCACGTCGAGGACGTCCAGACCCGTGGGCAGCGCCGCATCGAGCTGAGCACGCAAGAGTTCGGGATCCACGGCTCGGGTGGTGCCGATCTCGAAGTACTCGGCCTCGGAGGCCATCCCGGTGGGGGCGCCCCCGGCATACGAAATCTTGGGGTGCGGATGGAAGCCGGCGGAAAAGGCCATCGGGACCCCCGCGCGCCGCAGCGCCCGTTCGAGGGCGCGAGCGAAGTCGCGGGTCGAGGAGAACCGCATCCGGCCGCGGCGGGCGTACCGGATGCGGTATCGGGCGGCGACCGGGGCGGGCGGCGGACCGTCGGGAGTGGGAGCAGGCATGACGCCCGATTATCCCCCGCTGCCGCGCCGCCCCCGGCCACCCCTATCGTGTGCGCATGATTGCTGTGGACCGCTCCCGACTGACCGAACTCCTCGCCGCCGAGCAGGGCGCGTATGCCCAGGCCCACCCCCGCTCGCGCGCGTTGTATGACGAGGCGAGCAATCTCTTCGGGCACGTGCCGATGACCTGGATGAATATGTGGTCCGGCGGCTTCCCGCTCTACTTGGATCATGCCCGGGGCGCCCGGATCACCGACGTGGACGGCCATACCTATGTCGATTTCGCGCTCGGCGACACCGGGGCGATGGCCGGCCACTCCCCCGACCCGACGATCAAGGCGGTCACCAGCCGGTATGCCGAGTTGGGCGGCGCCACGACCATGCTCCCCACGGCGGATGCGCAGTGGGTGGGCGCCGAACTCACCGCGCGCTTCGGGATGCCGCTGTGGAGCTTTGCCCTGTCGGCAACCGATGCCAACCGCTGGGCGATCCGCCTGGCCCGGCTGGCGACCGGCCGGTCGAAGATCGTGGTCTTCGGCTACAGCTATCACGGCAGTGTCGATGAGGCCTTCGCGCTGCGCGACGCGTCCGGCGCGACGATCTCGCGACCGGGAAGTGTCGCCCCGCCGGTGCCCGTGGGGCTGACGACTCGCGCGGCGGTCTGGAATGACCTGGCCTCGGTCGAGGAGGCGCTGCGGCACGGCGATGTCGCCGCCATCCTCACCGAGCCGGCGCTGACGAATATCGGGATCGTGCTTCCCGAGCCGGGCTTCCTCGAGGGAGTGCGGGAGCTGGCCACGGCGTATGGCGCGTTGCTGATGATCGATGAGACCCACACCTTCTCCGTTGGCTGGGGTGGCGCGACGACTGCGTGGGGCCTCCAGCCAGACATCTTCGTCATCGGCAAGTCCATCGGCGGTGGAATCCCCTGCGGCGCCTACGGATTGAGCGAGGAGGTCGCGGACCTCGTGACACGGCATACGGCGACTGGTGAGGCAGACATCGTCGATGTCGGCGGGGTCGGTGGGACGCTCGCAGGCAACGCCCTGTCACTGACGGCGATGCGCGCGACCCTCGGCGAAGTGCTCACCAAGGACGCCTTCATGCACATGATCGACCTGGCCACACAGTTCACCGAGGGCGTGGAGGGGATCTTTGCCGAGTTCGACATGCCCTGGACGGTCACCCAATTGGGCGCCCGCGCCGAGTATCGCTTCGTGGCTCCCGCCCCGCGCAGCGGCGAGGACTCGGCGGCTGCCGCGGACCCGGACCTCGACGCCTATATGCATCTGGCCCTGTGCAACCGCGGCATCCTCATGACGCCCTTCCACAACATGGCGCTCATGTGCCCCGACACCACGCGGGCCGATGTGGACCTGCACACCGCCGTCCTGCGCGAGGTGGTCGGCGCCCTGCGCGGCTGAGTCAGTCCCGAGCCGACGCGGGCGCGGTCATGATCGCGCGTGCTCCTCGTAGGCGGCGCGCAGCCGCACCAGCTCGACGGCGTGCGCGTCCAGGGCCCGATCCTCATCGGTGATCGGCTCCCATTGCGGGGTCGGCACAGCGCGCCGTGCAGCGTCGATCCCCACGAAAACCGTGCGGCAGTATGTCGTTTCCGCCATCCCGTCGGGTCCGGCGGCCGGGTCGCCCGAGCGGACGTGCACCCCGATGTGCATGGAGGTCCGGCCGGTGTGCAGCAGGCGCGCCTCGACCTCCACCAGGTGGCCGATCCGCAACGGCCGATAGAAGCGGACCCCGCCGGTGAAGATGGCGACATTGTGGGGCGAGCGGGTCCAGGCGGTGGCGAGCACGTGGGCTGCCTCGTCGATCCATCGCATAACGATGCCGCCGTGGACCTTGCCACCCCAGTTGACGTCGGAGGGCGCGGCCAGGAAGCGCATGGTGATCCGCGGTGCCTGCCCGGCGTCGGTGAACGCGATGCCACGCATGGCGTCCTCCACGCGGGCGCGCACCTGTGCCCGATGCGCGGCCCAGGACTGCAGCATGCGTTCGGCCTCGCCATTGGCCGTCAGCGGCGGGACGACCTGCGGCTTCCCCGTGGCGTCCACGCTGACGAAGATCATCAGGCAATAGGTCGCAGCCTGCAGATCCCCCGTCGCAGGCGGCCCACTGAAGACCTCGACCATGACGTCCATCGACGTCCGCCCCGTGCGCACCACGGTGGCGCAGACCTCGACGAGGTGGCCGACCTCGACCGGCCGCGTGAAGCGGACGTTACCGACATACGCGGTGACGCTGTAGGTCCCGCTCCAGCGGGCCGCCGCCGCATACCCGGCCTTGTCGATCCACTCCAAAACCTTTCCGGCGGGGACCGATCCGGACTGACCGGCATCGCTCGGGGCGGCAAGGAAGCGCAGGGTGATGGCGCGATGGGTGCCCAGTTGCGGAGCGCTGGTCATTGTCCGTTCGCCTCCTGGCGCAAACGCAGAACCTGCTCGGGCGTTCCGAAGACGATCAGGGTCGAGCCGACCTCGATCACCGTGTCCTCGGCCGGCGCCGCGATGAAGGCGCCCTTGCGCGGTGCACGGACCGCGAGTAGCTGAGTCCCGAAGCGCCCGGGCACGTCCAATTGGCCCGTCGTGCGTCCGACGAAGGCGGACCGCTCGACGACCCGAACTTGCTGGATGCGATGCTCGGCGTCGTCGTCATGCATGACCTCGTCGAGGAATTCCGCGACATCGGCGTGCAACGCGAAACTCGCCATCCGCCGGCCCCCGATCAACTGGGGGTTGACGGCCCGCGTGGCGCCGGCCAGCACGAGCTTGTCCTTGCTGTCCACCGTCCGCGCCCGCGAGATGATGACCAGATCGGGGCACAGGGCGCGGGCCGACAGAGTGGCATAGGTGGTCTCGGCGTCCGAGTCGAGAGCGCAGATCAGCGCCCGCGCATTAGTGATCCCGGCATCCCGCAAAACGTCGTCGGCGCTCGCATCACCCAACACAAAGGGCAAGTCGACGCCGACCAGTCGGTCCGCGTCCTTCTCCACGATCACCACCTGGTGACCGGTGTCCAGCAGATGCTCAATCGCCGAGCGCCCGACCCGCCCGAAGCCGCATACGATGATGTGACCGCGATAGGCGGCGATGGTCCGGTCCATCTTTCGTCTCCAAAGATGTTGCCGCACATGACCTTCGGTGAAGGCTTCGGCCAGCACGCCGAGGTTGTAGAGCACGGTACCCACACCGAGGACAATCAACACGGTGGTGAACAGCTCCGTGGCGACGGTTCGCTCGAAGAGCTCGGTGTAGCCCACCGTCGCTACCGTGAACACGGTCTGGTACAGCGCGTCGACGAAGGTCAGGTCGGCAATGAGCATGTAGCCGAACGTCCCGATGGCGGTGACACCAACCAGCCCGGCGAGCGCGATGACGATCCGCCGCAGCGCGTCTGCACCCTGCGGTACGCCACCGAGCAGCATCCGCCGCCGGTAGCTCTCCGACTCCTTCGTCACAGGCGTCATCCTTGCACCGCGGCACCGGGCCGTGCAGCCGGGCTGGCCGGGCCAGGTGCTGCGGAGCTACACCGAAGGGATGACGGTCAGGGGCAGCAGCTGTTTGCCGGTCGGGCCGATCTGGATGTGCGTGCCCAGCTGCGGGCAGACCCCACAATCGAAGCACGGGGTCCACCGGCAGTCGTCCTGCTCGACATCGTCGAGGGCGTCCTGCCAATCGGCCCACAGCCAGTCCTTGTCCAGCCCGGAATCGATGTGATCCCACGGCAAGACCTCGCTCTGGCCCCGCTCGCGGGTGGTGTACCAGGCCAGGTCGACGCCGTATGCCGGCAACTCCGCCTCGCAGGCCGCCAGCCAGTTGTCATAGGAGAAGTGCTCGCGCCAGCCGTCGAACCGACCCCCGTCGCGCCAGACCCGCTCGATCACCGCACCGACCCGCCGGTCACCGCGCGAGAGCAGCCCCTCGATGATGCCCGGCTTGCCATCGTGATACCGAAAACCGATGGCGCTGGCAAAGCGCCGATCGGAGCGGATCGCCTCGCGCAGCTTGGCCAGTCGGGCGTCGGTCTCCTGCGCGCCCAGCTGGGCCGCCCATTGGAAGGGGGTATGCGGCTTGGGCACGAAGCCACCGATCGAGACGGTGCAGCGAATATCCCGGCGGCCGCTGACCTGCCGCCCGGTCTCGATGACCTTCTTGGCGAGGTCCGCGATCTGCAGGACGTCCTCGTCGGTCTCGGTCGGCAGTCCGCACATGAAATAGAGCTTGACCTGCCGCCAACCGGCGCCATAGGCCGCTGACACCGTGTCGATCAGGTCCTGCTCGGTGACCATCTTGTTGATCACCTTGCGCAAGCGCTCGCTGCCACCCTCTGGCGCAAAGGTCAGCCCGGATCGGCGACCGTTGCGGGTCAGCTCGTTGGCGAGGTCGATATTGAAGGCGTCGACGCGAGTCGAGGGCAGGGATAGGCCGACCTGCTCCCCGTCATACCGATCCGCGAGCCCCCGGGTCATATCGGCGATCTCCGAGTGGTCGGCCGAGGACAGCGAGAGCAAGCCCACCTCGGCAAAGCCGGTGGCCGCCAACCCGCGCTCCACCATCTCGCCCACACCGGTGATAGAGCGCTCGCGGACCGGCCGGGTGATCATCCCGGCCTGACAGAAGCGGCAGCCCCGGGTGCAGCCCCGGAAGATCTCCACGCTCATCCGCTCGTGGACCGCTTCGGCAAGCGGCACCAGCGGCTTCTTGGGATAGGGCCACTCGTCGAGGTCCATGACCGTGTTTTTGGCGACCCGCCAGGGCACCCCGGATTCGGTGGGGGCCACCCGGCGGATCCGGCCGTCGGGCAAGTAGCTCACGTCATAGAAGCTCGGCACATAGACATTGCCGCTCTGGGCCAGACGGCGCAGCAGTTCACTGCGGCCGCCCGGTCGCCCGGACCGCTTCCAGTGCGCGATGACGTCGGTGACTTGCAGGACGGCCTGCTCGCCGTCACCGACAATGGCGGCGTCGATGAAGTCGGCAATGGGTTCGGGGTTGAAGGCCGCATGGCCACCGACGATGACCAGGGGCTGCGACTCACCTCGATCGGCGGCGTGCAGCGCGATGCCGGCCAAATCGAGGGCGTTGAGGAAGTTGGTGTACCCGAGCTCGGTGGAAAAGGAGATACCGAAGACATCGAAGTCGCGCACCGGGCGATGACCGTCGACGCTCAACTGCGGCAGGGACGTGGAGCGCATCAGCGCCTCCATGTCGGGCCACACCGCATACGTCCGCTCGGCCAGCGCATCGGGGCGCTCGTTGAGGACCTCATACAGGATCATGACGCCCTGGTTGGGCAACCCCACCTCATAGGCGTCGGGGTACATCAGCACCCAGCGGACGCTCAGTTCTTGGCCCTCGGGGCCGAAGCCTCCGCAGTCCCAGTCCTTCACGGTGGAATTGAGCTCGCCGCCGACATACTGGATCGGTTTGCTCACCCGCTCGAGCAGCGGCTCGAGGTCGGCGAATCGGGACTGGCCAGGCATCCGATAAGGGTACGTCGGGTGCGGCCCCGCACCCAATGCACGTCCCAGCGAGCCAGAGGCGAGCCGCCCGCCCCACGAGAAAACCCCGGGAGATCCCGGGGTTTTCTCGTGTGCTGCCAGGAGATCCGGCCGGCGCGGATCAGGCGTAGTGCGCGTCCAGTTCCTTCTTGTAACGCTCGGTGACGACCTTGCGCTTGACCTTCAGGCTGGGGGTGAGCTCGCCGTTCTCGATCGACAGGTCGGAGCCGAGGATCGTGAACTTCTTGATCTGCTCCCAGCGGTTCAGACCCGCGTTGAGCTGCTCGATGTAGCCCTGGATCATCGCCTTGGCCTGCTCCGAGGAGGCGAGCTCCTCATACGATGAGCCCTCGAGGCCGTTGGCGGCCGCCCAACCCACGATGGCCTCGGGGTCGAGGGTCACCAGCGCGGAGACGAAGTTGCGGTCGTTGCCGTAGACGACGATCTGCGAGGCGTAGGGGCACAGACCCTTGAACATCGACTCGATCTGCGACGGCGCGACATACTTGCCGTTCGAGGTCTTGAAGAGGTCCTTCTTGCGGTCCGTGAGGCGGATGAAGCCGCGCTCGTCGATCTCGCCGATGTCGCCGGTGTGCAGCCACCCATCGCTGTCCAGGGTCTCGGCGGTGGCCTCGGGGTTGTTGTGGTAGCCCTGCATGACACCCGGGCCACGCATCAGGATCTCGCCGTCGCTGGCCAGCACGAGTTCGGTGCCCGGCAGCGGCCAGCCGACCGAGCCGTACTTGTAGGCCACGACGCGGTTGACCGTGGTCGCGGCGCTGGACTCGGTCATCCCATAGCCCTCGGAGATCTGCAGCCCCATGGCGTCGAACCACCGCGCGACGTCGCGGTTGAGCGCGGCCGACCCGGAGATGAAGAAGCGGATGTTTCCTCCGAACCGGTCCCGGATCTTGGTCATGATGATCTTGTCGGCGAGGCGGTGCTGCACGGCCAGGACCGCATTCGGGCTCTTGCCTTCCTCCTTCAGCTCGCTCACCTGGCGTCCGACATTGCCGGCCCAGTTGAACAGCTTGAGCTTGGCGCCGCCCTCCTTCTCCATCATCATCTGGATCCGGCCATAGGCCTTCTCGAAGATGCGCGGCGCAGCACCCATGAAGGTGGGCTTGACGATGGCCAGGTTGTCCACGATCTTGTCGATGCGCCCATCGATGGCGGTCGGGAAGCCGATCTGGATGGGCAGCGTCAGCAGGACCTTGCCGAAGACGTGCGCGAGCGGCAGCCACAAGTACTGCAGGTCGTCGGGACCCAGGATGCGGATCGAGTCGACGGCCGCACCCTCATACGCCCAGGCGCGGTGGAGCAGCCGCACGCCCTTGGGGCGACCGGTGGTTCCCGAGGTGTAGATGATGGTCGCGAGTCGATCCGGGGTGATGTTCTCGATGCGCACGCTCACGGTCTCGGGGTCACGCTCGAGCTGCTGGCGGCCCAGGATTTCCAGGTCCTCCATGCTCATGACCCAGTCGCCGTCACCGTCGCCCTCGAAGAGGACGACCTTGCTGACCTCGGGGATCACATCGCGGATCGAGCGCAACTTCTCGAGCTGTTCGGCGTTCTCGGCGAAGATGACCTTGGAGCCGCTGTCGGAGATGATGAATGCGACGTCGTCGGCAATGGTGGTCGGATAGATCGTGGTGGTGGCCGCGCCACTGCACATATTGGCCAGATCCGCCAGGACCCAGTCGTAGCTCGTCCCGGCGGCAATCGCCACCCGGTCCTCCTCGCCGACGCCCAGCGCGACCAGACCCGCGGCGAGCGCGTAAACCCGATCCGCCGCCTGGCGCCAGGTGACCTTCGCGTACCCCTCACCCTCGGGGTACCAGTAGGCGATGGCGTCGGGAGTCTTGTTGACGCGATCCCGGAAGAGGTGCCCCAGGCTTTGCGCCTGGTTCTCCAGGACGGCGTGGTTGACGTCTTCTTCGGTGGGGCTATTGAGCATGGTGGGCATCTTTGTCCACTTTCCTTGGGTGTCGCAGCCGGTGCTTGCGCAGATAGTGCCACGCCAGCGCGTGCCTGTCTGCCCCCAACCGCTGTGCAGGTGGTCACGTGGGCAAGCCGACCGCGCCAACTTGTAGGGACAGCGTATGCGGTCCGCGCCCTCCCGCGGCGCGCTCGGCCCCGCGGATTGCCTCGGTGCGCTCGCCGCCTGCGCCACCACCGGGCGCGGCAGGCCCCCAAGGCGGGATCAGCGCTCAGTGCGCGGGGGCCAAGAGCGCGCGGGCGGCGGCCACGTCGGCGGCCATCGCCACCAGCAGCTCATCGATCGAGTCGAATTTCAGCGTCGGACGCAGGTGCGCCACGAAATCCACGGCGACCTCCTCGTCATACAAATCCAGATCGGTGCGATCGAGGCAGTAGGCCTCGACGGTGCGATCCGTCCCGTCGAAGGTCGGGTTCGTGCCCACGGAGATGGCAGCGGGCAACCGGCGATCCGGGTGCGCCGGGTCCACGTCGAGCCGGGTGAGCCAGCCGGCATACACCCCATCGGCGGGGATCACCCCGCGGGAGCGACGCTCGAGGTTCGCCGTGGGATAGCCCAGCTCACGACCCCGGTGGAAGCCGTGGACGACCACCCCGACGACCCGGTGCGGGCGGCCGAGGATCTCCGCCGCGGCGGCCACGTCGCCGCCGCGCAGGTGCTCGCGGGCGGCGCTCGAGGACCAGCGCGCCCCATCCCCCTGGTCGTCCACGACGACCACATCGAAGCCATGCTCCGCGCCGAGCCGGCGGATCAGCTCCACATCGCCGGTGTAGCCGACGCCGAAGCCCTTGGTGTCCGCGCCCACGACCAGGGCCGCGACCTGCAGGCCGTGCACGAAGGTGTCGACGATGAAGTCGGCAGCGCTCTGCTGGGCGTATTCGGCGGTGAAGTCGACCACGAGAAGGCCGTCGATGCCCGTCGCCTCCAGCAGCTGCTCATGCAAGGCCCCGGGGCTGATCAGTTCGGGGGCCCGCTCGGGGTGCAGCACCTGCACCGGATGCGGGTCGAAGGTCAAGACGACGACCGGCAGGTCGCGCTGGGCACCCTGGGCAATGAGGGTCTCGATGACGACGCGGTGGCCCCGGTGGACGCCGTCGAAGTTCCCGAAGGTGGCCACGCACGGCCGCAGGGCGGCGGGCGTGGCGTCGGGATCGGTCCAGCGCAGCACGAGAGAACTCTACGAACCCGCCGGGGCGAAGACGACATGCGTCCGCGCCGCCGGCCCGGACTCATCGAGCATGGCGACCAGGCGGCCGTCCGGTCCGAGCGCGGCGACCGGCTCGCGGCGACCGGGCAACGCGGAGGGGACCCGCTGCCCGAATCCGATGGCGCGGGCCTCGGATTCGCTCAGGTGCCGGGTCGCGAAGGCCGCGGCGCAGGCCGCCAGGGGCGTGATGGGCAGGGCCTCGGGTGCCACGTCGCTCAAGGACGCCAGCGTGTGGGCCGCATCCAGTTCGAAGGCCCCCACGCGAGTGCGGCGCAGCGCGATCAGGTGCCCGCCCACCCCGAGCGCCGCGCCCAGATCCCGGGCCAGGGCCCGTACGTAGGTGCCCGAGGAGACCTCGACACTCACGTCCACATCCACCATGGGTATGCCGTGCGCCACCACCTCCCGGGTCGCCACGATCTCGAAGCGCGAGATCGTGACGGGCCGGGGCGCCAGCGCGACCTCTTCGCCGCCGCGCACCCGCGCATACGCCCGCCGACCGTCGACCTTGATGGCGCTGACGGCGCTCGGCACCTGGAGCAGCTCACCCGTCAATGCGGCGACCGCTGCCCCCAGCCGCCGCGGGCTGAGCTCGGACACCGCAGTGGTCGCCGTGATCTCGCCGTCGGCGTCATCGGTGACGCTCGTGGCACCGAGGCGGATGGTGGCGTCATACGCCTTGTCCGCACCGACGAGGAAGGTCAGTAATTTCGTCGCTCTGCCGATGCCGAGGACGAGCACGCCGGTCGCCATGGGGTCCAAGGTTCCGGCATGCCCCACCTTGCGCGTTGCCGCGAGATAGCGCACCTTGGCCACGACATCGTGGCTGGTCCAGCCATCCGGCTTGTCGATGATCAGGAGTCCGTCGGGGGCGGGGTCCCGGCGCGGTCGCTGCGTCGGTGCGCTCACTGCGGACTCGGGGTCACGAGTGAACGCTTTCGGCGTCCGCGTCGTCGCTCTCGTGGGCCTCGTGCTTGTATGGATCGGCCTCGCCGGCGAAGGCAGCCCCAGCCGCGCTCGCGGCCACCTCGGCATCGTGCGCGCGCGCGGCCCGGACCAATTCCTCCAGGTGGGAGGCGTTTTCGGGCAGGGCGTCGGCAATGAACTCAAGGCTCGGGGTCAACCGAATCCCCAAGTGTTTTCCGACGAGGCTGCGCAGCCGCCCCGTGTTGGCGCTCAGGAGTTTGGCGGTGCGCGCGCGCTGATCCGCGTCACCAAAAACGGTGTAGAACACCGAGGCGTGCTGGACGTCCCCGGTGACCCGAACGTCGGTGATGGTGACGAATCCGAGATCGGGATCCTTGACGACGGCGTCGAGATTCTCCGCGATGGTGTCCTTGATGCGTTCGGCGACCTTTCGGGCGCGGCCACTGTCGGCCATCTCGCTCCTCCTGACTCGACATCGGATGACCGCCACAGCCTATGTCAGGGCCACTGAACGGGACCGCTCTTGGCGAGCGAGCGAGTGCCCGGCCGCCTGCTGGGTGCTCGGCCAGCGGGAGTAGCGTGATCTCATGATCGAGCCCGGGCGCGGATTCGGGCGTGCGGTGCGCGCCGGAGCCGTGAGCGCGAGCGCTCTCACCCTTGCCGCCGTGGCGCACAGCCAGGGTGGTATGCCGCTCAGCGCCCCGGGGCTCGGCCTCGCCGCCGTGGCGATCACCCCGCTGACCTGGGCCGTCAGCGCCGGCCGGATGCGCACTCCCGCGCTGGTCGCCACCCTTGCCGCCGGGCAGTTGCTCGCTCACCTGGCTCTCGTCGCCGGCCATGGGGTGGCGGCCACGCGCACGGCGGGCACCCACCCTGCACCGGGGCCGCTCCCGATCGGCCAGGCCGCTGCCGTGGCTGAGCACTCCGAGAGCGTGCCGGCCCTGAGCGCGCACACCGTCGTTGAGCACACCGTCAGTGGGAGCGCGGCAGTGCCCGGGTGGAAGATGCTCGCCGGCCACGCACTAGCCACGCTCCTCATGGCCGCGCTGCTGGCCCGCGGTGAACGCCTGCTGTGGCGCATCACCCACTGGTTGTTCGCCCTGCCTGAGGCGGCACGGTTGCCCGTCGCGGCCGCCGGGGCCGTGGTCGCGGCGGTGCCTCCTCCCGCGCGGGACGTCCGTTGGCCGGCCGGCGATCCCACGCGCGGCCCACCCCTGGTCGGCGCCGCAGCCCGGTGGGTCACACCCGGCGTTCGAACCTGACGCCACCGCGCTCTGCATCACATCGGTTGTCACTCGGCGACATCGGTGTCACCCAGCGACAGCGATGACACTCGGGGTGATGACCCTCGATGCCGTTGTCACGCAACGGCATCGGCTCCCCATCGCGGCGGCGCCACTCAACCGGCAGCATCGTCGCAACCGGCAGCCGCCGCTCTCGTCTCGCTGCCACACCCCACCGGTGTCCCCGACACCGGTGTCACTTCACGACCTGTGGCGCCTCAGGGGCGCCCCTGCGAAAGGCCCCTTCCTATGCCCGACACTCTGCTTAGCGGCTCGCGCCGCACCCTTGCGACAAGCCCTTCCCCCCGCACCCGGCGCAGCGTCCTGACGCGCCAGGCGGCGGCGGTCGCGCTGGTGGCCACGCTTGCCGCCTGCGGCACCACACAACCGGACTCGACCTCCGCCGCATCAGGCAGCACGGCCGCTGCGTCGGCTACGACCACACCGGGAGGCGCCAGCGACACCCCCGCACCGAGCGCCGACCGAGTCGGTCCACTCACGATCACCGACGGTTGGGCCAAGGCCACGGACGAGATGATGTCCGCGGTCTTCGGGACGCTGGTCAACAACAGCGACCAGGCCTTGCACCTGACCGGTGGGTCCTGCGACGTGGCGAGCGCGCTCGAGATGCACGAGTTCGTCAAGAACGACGCCGGGGCGATGGTGATGCAACGCAAACCCGACGGTTTCACCATCGCGCCGGGCGCCAGCTTGACCCTGGAGCCAGGAGGCAATCACCTCATGCTGCTGGGGCTGCGTGCTCCGCTGCGCAACGGTGATCCACTCACCGTCACGGTGGAGACCAACCTGGGGGCGGTCCCTCTCACCGTCATGATCCGCAGCTTCGATGGCGCCAACGAGAGCTATGACCCCTCGATGGGCGAGTCGTCGATGTCGCACAGCTCGTGAACGCCCGTGACCCTCGTGTGAGCGAGCCACGGCGTGAGCCGTCCGGCCCGGGGCACCTCCCCGGGCCGGACGTCGGACGCCGCCGGATGCTCACCGCTGCGCTCGGGGCGGCGACCGCCGCTGGGCTCGGCGCGTGCGTCTCGGGCGGACCCACTTCGGGGTCGCCGACGCACGCGGTTGGCGCGGGTTCCGCCACGGGCGCCCAATCCGCTGGCGACCCCGCCGCCGGCCCGGGCACAGGGACCACACCCGGACCCGCCGCGGCGTCCACAGCTGGACCCGCGAGCGGGCCGGGCGCGGGCGCCGCGCCGGCCTTTCGCGCCGACCGGCAACCGGGGATCTGGGGCCGGGTTCAGCCCTTCGCCGCCTTCGTTGCCTTGGATCTCGCACCGGCCGCACGGGCCTTCGACGTGCGCCGGATGATGCGCATCTGGAGCAGCGACATCGAACGGTTGATGTCTGGTCGAGCGCCCTTGACCGACCCCGAACCGGAACTGGCCCGCCATACGGCCGGCTTGAGCGTCACGGTCGGGGTGGGCGCGCGGGTCGTCGCCCTGGTGCGGGGCGCGGCGGCGACGCCGCGGTGGCTGGGCGAGCTCCCGGCATACCGGATCGACCAGTTGGAGGAGCGGTGGAGCGGGGGCGACCTGCTGCTCCAGGTCTGTGCGGACTCACCGACCACCGTCAGCCATGCGGTGCGGCGGCTCACGGTCGGGGTCAGCGACCTGGCGCGCGTGCGGTGGGTGCAGCGCGGCTTCCGCGAACCCTTGGACACCGGCGAGGGCCTGATCGGGATGCGCAACCTCTTTGGGCAGGTCGACGGGACGGTCAACCCCAGCGACGAGTCCCTGGTATTCATCGACGGCCAGGGACCAAGCTGGCTGCGCCACGGCTCGAGCGTCGTGATCCGCCGTATCCGGATGGACCTTCAGGGCTGGGAGCGGGTGGATCGACTCGCCCGCGAGAACGCCGTGGGGCGGCGACTGGCAGACGGGGCACCGGTCACCGGAGGGCGCGAGCGGGATACCCCGGATTTCGCGGCCACCGATCCGCTGGGACTACCCGTCATCGACGACTCCGCCCATGTGCGTCGAGCACACGCACACAGCGCCGCCGAGCACTTCCTACGGCGGCCCTATTCGTATGACGAGGGCGCACCCGATGACCCCGACGCCGGACTGATCTTCGTCACCTACCAGGCCGATCCGCTCGCCCAGTTCCACCCGGTGCAGGCCCGGCTCGCGGAGCGCGACCTGCTGAATCTGTGGACCACGCCCATCGGCTCCGCCGTCTTTGCCGTCCTCCCGGGCATCGGCGCGGACGAGTTCCTGGGGGCCGCGCTGTTGGCCTAGGCGGTGGCTGGGGTGCCCAACTCAGCAGAGGTTGCCGCAACTCGGCCGAGGTTGGGCACAACTCAGCAGAGGTTCCACTCAGATCCACACGATGCATCATGTGGAGCGAAGCGGAACCTCTGCTAGCAGACGTTGCGTCAGGGGGGCGGCGCGCCAGGGGGACGGCCGAGCGACGACACGCGCCGGCCGTGGCGATCAGGTGCGCGGCTTCTCGCGCATCTCGTAGGTGGCGATGAGGTCACCGAGTTGCAGGTCGTTGAACGAGCCCAAGTTGATACCGCACTCGAAGCCCTCACGGACCTCGACGACGTCATCCTTGAACCGGCGCAGACCGGCCACCTCGATGCTCTCGGCGACCACCACCCCGTTGCGGGTGATCCGGGCCTTGGCGCCGCGACGGATCTCGCCGCTGCGCACGATCGACCCGGCGATATTGCCGAACTTGCTGCTGCGGAAGATCTCGCGGATCTCCGCAGTTCCCAGCTCGACCTCGACGAACTCGGGCTTGAGCATGCCGGTCAGGGCAGCCTCCACCTCTTCGATCGCCTGGTAGATCACCGAGTAGTAGCGGATCTCCACGCCCTCACGCTCGGCATACTCCGCGTTCTGACCCTCGGCCCGCACGTTGAAGCCGATGATGATCGCGTTGGACGCCATCGCCAGGTTGATGTTGTTCATGGTGATCGCACCGACGCCACGGTCGATGATCCGCAGGTCCACGTCGTCGCCGACATCGATCTGCAAGAGGGCGTCTTCCAACGCCTCGACCGAACCCGACACATCGCCCTTGAGGATGAGGTTGAGGGTGTCGACCTTGCCGGCCGCCAACGCGGCGTTGAGGTCTTCCAGCGAGATGCGCTTGCGGGCCTTGGCCAACGAGGCTGCCCGGTCGGCGGCTTCGCGCCGCTCGGCGATCTGCCGGGCGGTGCGGTCGTCGGGCGCGACGACGAAGGTGTCGCCCGCGCGCGGGACCGAGGAGAGACCGAGCACCTGGACGGGGCGGCTCGGCGGTGCCTCCGGCAGCTGGTTGCCGTGCTCGTCGAGCATGGCGCGCACCCGGCCGTAGGAGCTGCCGGTGACGATGGCATCGCCGACGCGCAGCGTTCCGGACTGGATGAGCACGGTCGCCGTGGCGCCCCGACCGCGGTCGAGGTTGGCCTCGATGGCCACCCCACGCGCGTCCCGGTCGGGATTGGCGCGCAGGTCCAATGCCGCATCCGCGGTGAGCAGGACGGCCTCGAGCAACTCGTCGATGTTGAGGCCTTGCTTGGCCGACACATCGATGAACATGGTCTCGCCACCGTATTCCTCGGCGACCAGGTTGTATTCGGTGAGCTGCTGACGCACCTTGCTCGGGTTGGCACCCTCAACATCGATCTTGTTGACCGCCACCACGATCGGCACATCCGCCGCCTGGGCGTGGTTGAGCGCTTCGATGGTTTGCGGCATCACGCCGTCATCGGCGGCGACCACCAGGATCGCGATATCGGTGACCTTGGCACCACGGGCACGCATGGCCGTGAAGGCCTCGTGACCCGGGGTGTCGATGAAGGTCAGTGCGCGATCGATCCCCTCGTGCTCCTTGTGGATCTGGTAGGCACCGATGTGCTGCGTGATGCCGCCAGCCTCCCCGGCCACGACATTGGCGTTGCGGATGGCATCCAGGAGCTTGGTCTTGCCGTGGTCGACGTGACCCATGACGGTGACGACCGGCGGGCGGGCCCGCAGATTCGCCTCCTCCTCGGTGTCGACTCCAAATTCCAGGTCGATATCGAAGGACTCGAAGAGCTCGCGCTCCTCCTCCTCCGGACTGACCATCCGGATCTCATAGCCGAGCTCGGCGCCCAACAGCGCAAAAGTCTCTTCGTCGAGTGACTGCGTTGCGGTGGCCATCTCACCCAGGTGAAAGAGGACGGTGACCAGCGATGCCGGGTTGGCGTCGATGCGCTCGGCGAAGTCGCTCAGGCTCGCGCCTTGCCGGATCCGCACCAGCGAACCGTTGCCGCGCGGGATCGTCACGCCACCGATGGTGGGTGCCGACATCTGCTCGAACTCTTGGCGCTTGGCGCGCTTGGACTTGCGCTGCTTGGCGCGACCGCCACCTCGGCCGAAGGCACCCTGGGTGCCACCACGGCCACCGGGACCGCCACCGGGACGGCCACCGCCGCCGCCGAAGCCGCCGCCACCACCTGGGCGGGCGCCGAAACCACCGGCGCCGGGACGACCGGCACCAGCGCCGGCTCCGGCACCCGGACGACCCGGGGCGCCGCCGCGCGTCGGGCGCTCACCCGGACGGGCAACCGCACTGCGGTCGGGCATCATGCTCGGGCGCGGGCCACCCGGACGCGGGCCACCCGGACCCGCCGGGGCGCCGGGGCGCGGGGGCCGCGTTCCCGGACGCGGCATGCCCTGGCTGGGAGCGAAGGGATTGTTGCCGGGGCGCGGGTTGCCCGTGCCTGCAGCGCCTTCGCGACCCTGACGCATGCCCTGGCTGGGAGCAAAGGGGTTGTTCCCCGGGCGCGGCGCCGCCGGACGCGGACCGCCCGAAGTGGCCTCCCGCGCTGCGGGTGCCGCCGGGGCCGCCGGGGCGCTCGAGGGCCTGTCTCTTATACACATCTGACGCTGCCG
>CALLZC010000035.1 GCA_937858995.1 uncultured Nostocoides sp. | reverse complement strand
ATGATACGGCGACCACCGAGATCTACACCTCTCTATTCGTCGGCAGCGTCAGATGTGTATAAGAGACAGGGCGGAACGCCTGGGCGCGGGTGACTCCAGCGTGGCCCCGCTAGCGACCGGAGTACCCGAGATTGACCGAGTCAGTGGCGTGCTGGCCGCGAACTCACAGGACATGGCGAAATCGCTTGCTGCCGAACGTGATTTCGCCGCGGACGCCAGTCACCAGCTGCGCACCCCGTTGGCGGCGCTGCTGCTGCGGCTCGAGGAGATCGAGTCCACGGACGATCCGGAGGTGGTGCGCTCCGAAGCGGGGATTGCCATCGACCAAGTGGCCCGCCTGACGGGGGTTGTCGACGACCTGATGAGCCGGGCCAAGCGGCGCCCGCCAGAGGCCGGCGTGGTCTCCGTGGACTCGGTTCTGGCCGCCCTGCAGCGCGAGTGGCAGCCGGCGTTCGCCCAGTCGCGCCGCAGTATGCGCGTCCACGGGGAGCGCGACCTGCAGGTCTTCATTGCCCGCTCCGCTCTGTCGCAGATCATCTCGACGCTCATCGAGAACTCGCTCAAGCATGGCCGGGGAACGGTCTCGGTCCTGGCCCGGCGGAGTGGACCAACCGTGGTCGTCGAAGTGGGCGACGACGGCGCGGGCGTGCAACCCGGTTTGGCCCGGCACATCTTCGAGCGCGAGGTCTCTTCATCCGGCACCGGCTTGGGGTTGGCGCTTGCTCGCGATCTGGCCGAGCAGAACTACGGTCGGCTGGAACTGCTCGAAGCAGCGCCCGCGGTGTTCGCGCTCTTCCTCTCGGATGCGGAGTCGAGTTCGCTCGCGAAGACGAATTTGCGATAGGCCCAGAAACGAAAGAGCGTCCCCAGGCCGATGCCGATCACATTGGCGACATTGTCGGCCAGGAGGGTGGTTCGCCCCAGCACGTAGTGCGAGAACGCGATCGTCCCCGCCCCGATGAGCAGCGCGACGAGGTTGGTCCCGACGAAGAGGGTGAACTCGTGGTGGGCGGCCCGATTGCGGCGGTGGCGGAAGGTCCACTCCCGGTTGCCGAGCCAGGCGAAGAGCGTGGCCAGGGACGCGGAGACGACCTTGGCGGTGGTGGGCTTGTCCTCCAGAACGCTGTGCCGCAGCAGGTTCATGGTTCCGACATCGATGACGAATGCCACCGAGCCGACGATGCCGAACTTGACCACCTCGCGCCACAGGGTGTCCAAGGTCCCCCGCAGCCAACGCACTGCGGAGGCCAGGGGAGAGGTCACCGGCAAACACTATCCGCAGCCCCTGACTCCGGCCGGGTATCCTCGCGGCGTGGACGCGAGCGCATCGGCACCGGCCCGCGCCCCCGGCGGCTTCCCCGTGGTCGGCATCATCGGCGGCGGCCAACTCGCGCGCATGTGTGCCGGGCCGGCCACCGAGCTAGGCATCACGCTGAGCGTGCTGTCCGAAACGGCGGACGGCGCGGCGGCACTGGCGGTTCGCTCGGCGCCTGTTGGCGACTACACCGACCCCGAGACCGTCCTGGCCTTCGCGCGGGGGTGCGATGTCATCACCTTCGATCACGAGCACGTCCCCGCGCCCGTTCTGGCGGCCTTGGCTGCCGCGGGGGTCATCATGCGGCCGGCGCCCGCGGCCCTGATCTACGCCCAGGACAAGCTCGCCATGCGCAGCCGGCTGCATGACCTCGGCATTCCCTGTCCGCGCTGGACTCGGGCGGACACCCTCGCTGATGTCGCTGCCTTCGGCGCCGAGGTGGGCTGGCCGGTCGTGGCCAAGGTGCCGGTGGGCGGGTATGACGGGAAGGGAGTCCGGGTGCTCACCACCCCGGGCGAGGCGACCGCGTGGCTGCGGCGCGGCCCGGTGTTGCTGGAGGAGCGGGTCGACTTCGTGCGCGAGCTGGCGGTGCTGGTGGCCCGCTCACCCTCCGGGCAGGCGGCCGCGTGGCCGGTCGTCGAGACCGTGCAGAGCGAGGGCGTCTGCTCCGAGGTGCACGCACCGGCCCCGGACCTGGATCCACAGCTCGCCGCCGCGGCGACCGCGGCCGGGCTGCGTATCGCGGGGGAGTTGGGGGTGACCGGCGTGCTGGCCGTTGAGATCTTCGAGACCCGAGCCGGCTTCGTCGTCAACGAGTTGGCCATGCGTCCGCACAACAGTGGGCACTGGAGCATGGATGGGGCGGTCACCGGGCAGTTCGAGCAGCACCTGCGGGCCGTCTTGGACTTGCCGTTGGGGGACCCGCGCCCCCGGGGCGGCGTGAGCGTGATGGCGAACGTGCTGGGCGGCGACTACCCGCAGCTGTATCCGGCATACCGGCATCTGATGGCCCGGGACCCCGGGCTCAAGGTGCACATGTACGGCAAGGGCGTGCGTCCCGGGCGCAAGATCGGGCATGTCACCGTGGTCAGCGCGACCTACGCCGACGCGCAGGAGCGCGCCCGGCATGCCGCCGACTATCTGCGAGGAGTGGTGAGCCAATGAACCCGGTCGTCGGCGTCGTGATGGGCAGCGACAGCGATTGGGCGGTCATGGAGCAGGCCGCCATCGCCTTGCGCGAGTTCGGGATCGACCACGAGGTCGACGTCGTCTCCGCGCACCGGATGCCCGAGGACATGGTCGCGTATGGCCGTGCGGCGGCCGATCGTGGGCTGCGGGTGATCATCGCTGGTGCCGGCGGCGCGGCGCACCTGCCGGGCATGCTCGCCGCGCTGACCCCGCTGCCCGTCATCGGGGTGCCGGTCCCGTTGCGGCAGCTCGATGGGATGGACTCGCTTCTGTCTATCGTGCAAATGCCTGCCGGGGTGCCGGTGGCAACGGTCTCCATCGGGGGGGCCCGCAACGCCGGCCTCCTCGCGGTGCGGATCCTGGCCAGCGGAACGGATGAGGCGGCCGATCGGTTGCGGGGATCGCTGGTCGACTTCCAGCAGGGCCTGCGCCGCACGGCGCTCGATAAGGGCGCGGCGCTGCGCGCCCAGGCGCAGCAGGGCTGAACCGGGCGTCGCCCGGTCCGACTCCGAGAGCGCGCGCCGGGGGGCCGAGGCTCGGGCCTACCACCCCGGGAGTTCGCGCCTAGGAGGAGATGGGCCGCATCTTGGGATATTCGATCTTCGGGCAGGTGTCCATCACCACGCCGAGCCCGGCCGCCCGGGCGCGCTCGGCCGCGGCACCGTCGACCACCCCGACTTGCATCCAGATCGCGTCGATGGTCAGGCGGTCCTTGTTGGCGATGACCTCATCGACGACCGCACCCACCAGGTCGGAGTTGACGAAGCAGTCCACCACCTTGACATCCGTGCCGTCTGGGATATCGGAGATGCGCGCATAGCCCTGCTGCCCGTGCACCATCTCGGCGCGCGGATGGATCGGGATGATTCCCTTGCCCTGCTCCATTTTCAGGTAGCGGCTGATCCGCCAGGCGGCGCGATCGGAGTTATTGGACAGGCCGACAACGACCCAGATCCCCGGGTCGACGAGCAGCTGACGAATCAAGTCCGGGTCGTTCTGGTGCATGAGTGCCACCCGGCAAGTCTGGCACGCGTCGACGGGTTTCGGCTGGCATCAGTCGGGTCAGTCGCTGCCGAACAAGTCGCGGGTGTAGACCTTGTCCGCGACATCGGCCAAGTCGTCGGTATGCCGGTTGGCGACGATGACATCGCACTGCGCCTTGAGTTGCTCCAGGCTCACGACCCGCGAGCCATAGAAGTCGGACCCCTCGAACTCCGGCTCGTAGACCACGACCTCGATGCCCTTGGCCTTGATCCGCTTCATGATTCCCTGGACTGAGGAGGAGCGGAAGTTATCCGATCCGGACTTCATGATGAGCCGGTAGATGCCCACGACCCGCGGGCCGCGCGCGACGATATCGTCGGCCACGAAGTCCTTGCGGGTCGTGTTTGCCTCCACGATGGCACTGATCATCGTCTGCGGCACATCGCGATAGTTGGCCAGGAGTTGCTTGGTGTCCTTGGGTAGGCAATAGCCGCCATAGCCGAAGGACGGGTTGTTGTAGTGGCTGCCGATGCGCGGGTCGAGCCCGACGCCCTCGATGATCTGGCGCGTGTCCAAGTCGTGCGTCGAGGCGAAGGTGTCCAACTCGTTGAAATAGGCGACGCGCATGGCGAGATAGGTGTTGGCGAACAGCTTGATCGCCTCGGCCTCGGTGCTTCCGGTGAGCAGGATCGGCGTCTCCGGCGCCTCGCTGGCGTCGCGCAGCAGGTCGGCGAAGCGTCGACCGCGCGCGCTGACCTCGCCGACCACGATCCGGCTCGGGTGCAAGTTGTCGTAGAGGGCGCGACCCTCGCGCAGGAACTCGGGCGAGAAGATGACATTGTCGTTGCCCAGGCGGCGGCGTACCCCCTGCGTGAACCCGACGGGGATCGTTGACTTGACGATCATCACAGCGTCCGGGTTGATCCGCGCGACATCCGCGATCACCGACTCCACCGAGCGAGTGTCGAAGTAGTTGGTCCGCTCGTCATAGTTGGTCGGAGTCGCGATGATGACGAACTCGGCTCCGTCATACGCCTCCTGGGGGGAGGTCGTGTAGGTGATGTCCAGGTCCTGGGCCAGAAGGAAGCGTTCGATATCGGGGTCGGAGATCGGACTCTGCCCCTGGCGGAGCATGGCGATCTTGCGTTCGTCGATGTCGTGTGCGCGCACCCTGTTGTGTCGGGCCAGGAGCATCGCGAGCGACAAACCGACATAGGAGGTGCCGACGACGGCGATGGTGGCGGGCGCGCTGGTGGACACGAGGCAGCAGTCTAGGTGGCCGCAGAACCCGGGGATCCACCCGCCGTGGAACGCGCGCGCCCACTACCGTGCTGGGTATGAGGTTCGGAATCTTCGTCCCGCAGGGCTGGCGCATGGATCTGGTCGGTATCGACCCTGCCCAACACTGGGGGGTGATGGCTGGGCTGGCCCGCCGTGCCGACGCCAATCGCCACTGGGAGTCGCTCTGGGTCTACGACCACTTCCACACCGTGCCCATCCCCAGCGAGGAGGCAACGCACGAGGCCTGGACCCTGATGGCGGCCTTTGCCGGTGTGACGGGGCGGGTGCGACTGGGTCAGATGTGCTCGTGCATGAGCTACCGCAACCCTGCCTACCTGGCGAAGGTGGCGGCCACGGTGGACGTGATCTCCGAGGGCCGGCTGGAGATGGGAATCGGCGCCGGCTGGTATGAGGACGAGTGGCGCGCCTATGGATACGGGTTCCCGAGCGCTGGGGAGCGCCTGGCCCGGCTGCGGGAGGGCGTGGAGATCTTCCGTCAGGCGTGGACCACCGGCACCGCAACCCTGGCCGGCGAGCACTACCAGGTCGCCGGTGCGCGCTGCTGGCCCCGGCCTCTGCAAGGCACCTCGGCACCGGGGTCGCCGACCAACGGCATACCGCTGTGGATCGCCGGGGGCGGCGAGCGCAAGACCCTGCGGATCGCTGCGGAGTATGCCGACTACACCAACTTCGACGGCACCCCGGAGGTCTTCGCCGCCAAGTCGCAGATCCTGCGCGCTCATTGCGCCGACATCGGCCGGGACTTCGAGAGCATCGTGCGCAGCGCCAACTACAACGTGGTCATCGGCGAGTCCGAGGCGGAGGTCGCCGAGCGGATCGACTGGATGGCTGAGCACTATCGCAAGGCCGGTGTGCCGCAAGGGGTTATCGATGCGCAGTTGCCGGGCATCAAGAGCGGTCCCGCGGTCGGCACGCCGGAGCAGATCCTGGAACGCCTGTCGGCGCTGCAGGATCTCGGCATGACCTACGCCATCACCTATTTCTTGGAATCGGCCTACGACCTGTCCGGGGTGGAGCTCTTCGAGGCCGAAGTTCTCCCGCACCTGCTGGACCTCGAGCGCGAGGAGCACCACGAGCGCCGTTGGCACCTGCCGCACCGCCGCTAAAGTCAACATCGTGAGGAACAGCGATTTCGACAGCTACCGTTTGAGCGAGGACCACGAGGCCATCCGCGAGGCCATCCGCGAGATCACCGCCGCCAAGATCACCCCCTTCGCCGCGGCCGTCGACGCGCAGGCCCGCTATCCGCACGAGGCGCACGAGGCGCTGGTGGCGAGCGACTTCTTCGCTCCGCATATCCCGCAGGAGTATGGCGGCGTCGGCGCCGACGCCCTCGCCACCTGCATCGTCATCGAGGAGGTGGCCCGCGGATGCGCGTCGGCCTCCCTGATCCCCGCAGTCAACAAGTTGGGCTCGATGCCGCTCATCCTGGCGGCCAGCGAGGAGGTCAAGGCCCGCTATCTGCCGCCGCTCGCGGACGGGACGGCAATGTTCTCCTATGGCCTCTCCGAGCGCGAAGCGGGTTCTGACACCGCGGCGATGTCGTGCCGGGCGACCGACAATGGAGACGGCACCTTCACCTTGAATGGTCAGAAGGCGTGGATCACCAATGCCGGTGTCTCGCAGTTCTATACGGTGATGGCCGTCACCGATCCGGACGGCCCCCGGGGTGGCAACATCTCCGCCTTCGTCGTGGAGAAGTCGGACCCGGGCTTCAGCTTCGGCGAGCCGGAGCACAAGCTCGGCATCAAAGGTTCGCCGACGTGTGAGTTGCTCTTCGACCAGTGCGTCATCCCCGAGGACCGGATGATCGGCGCCCGGGGTGAGGGGCTCAAGATCGCCCTGCGGACCCTCGACCACACCCGGGTCACGATTGGCGCCCAGGCGGTGGGGATTGCCCAGGGGGCCCTCGATCTCGCCACGGCGTATGTCAAGGAACGTCGGCAGTTCGGAAAGGCGGTCGCGCAGTTCCAAGGGGTGCAGTTCATGCTCGCCGATATGGCCATGCACCTGGAGGCCGCGCGCCAACTGGTCTATGTGGCCGCCGCCAAGTCCGAGCGCGGCGAGGGTGACCTGCCGTTCTTCGGCGCAGCCGCCAAATGCTTCGCCTCCGATGTCGCCATGCAGGTGACCACCGATGCGGTCCAGTTGCTCGGCGGCGCCGGCTATGTCACGGATTTCCCGGCCGAACGCATGATGCGCGACGCCAAGATCACCCAGATCTATGAGGGAACCAACCAGATCCAACGGGTGGTGATGGCCAGATCCGTGCTGGCCTAGCGGCGCTGAGACAGGCGGGAACCGTGCCGAGCCAGCGTTGCTGACGGGTTCGGCGTTAGCTGCCGGCGGTTAAATCGGCCGGAAGGTCGGCGCCGGTGCGTAGGGCCTCGAACAAGGCCGCGGACTTGATCGCATCCCACTCCACGGCCTCCCCAGCCGGCGTTTGCAGGCCGGGGTTCGAGATCGGCACCGTGACGGAGTGGCCGTCCCCACCGGCCACGGCACGCAGCCCGCGGAATGCGCCGATCGTCGAGAGCATGCCGTCGTCCTCGCCGATCGTCACGGCCGAGCCGCCGGCCGTCCCCACCGAATGCAGCCGCCACGGCAGCACGATGTTGGCGGGCGTGGCCAGCTTGCCCATCAAGGCGCCCAGGAAGGCCCGCTGCCGCTTGACCCGCCCGAGATCGCCTTCGGGATCCGAGTAGCGCATCCGGACGTACCCGAGGGCATTGGTACCGTCGAGGACTTGGCATCCCTTGGGCAGGTCGATATGCGCCTTGTCGTCGCTGATGGCGGCGGGCAGGCACATGCGCACCCCGCCGACGGAATCCACCAACTCGGCGAACCCGCCGAATCCGATCTCGACGTAGCCGTCGACGCGCAGTCCGGTCGCTTTTTCGACGGTCTCGGACAGCAGCGGCGGGCCGCCGAGGGCGAAGGCGGCATTGATCTTGTTCAGCCCGTGCCCCGGGATCTCCACATACGAGTCGCGCGGGATCGAGAGCAGTGTCGGTCCGCCACTGCCCGTATGCAGCAGCATGATCGAGTCCGTGCGGGCCCCCTCGGCCCACCCGGTGCCGAGCCGGTTGCGCTCCTCGTCCGACAGATCGGTGCGCCCGTCGGAGCCCACCATGAGGTAGTTGCGCCCGGCAGTATTGCCGATATGCCCCGCCGCCGGGGTGGCCACCACCCGCCCCACCGAAGACCAGGTCGAGAGCAGCGCCCAGGCCGTTCCGGCGACCCACAGGGCTGCAACGACGACCACGATGGCGACGGCCCGGCGCAGCGGGTGGCGGCGTGCCCGGCTGGGCGCGGGCAGGCGCGGACCGCGCTCCGGAGGGCCGGGGGGCGGCACGGCATACCCATGGTGGGGGGTGACGCGCTCGACGCCGGAGGTCGGGATCGGCGTCGTGGGGGGGCTGGCGGCATACCGCCCTTGGGGGATCGGGCCGGCGGGCTCGTGGGGCGTTGAACCCGGCGGCTCCTGCTGCCAGCGATCCTCGTGCCAGTGCTCGTCATGCCAGCCGCGCGCGGCCGCACCGGGGCGCGTGGGGAGCGCCTGGGTGAGATCTGCTCCGGCGGCCGGCGGGGCGGGCTCCCGTGGCGGCCGACGCCGTTGGGGGATCGCTTGCGCGTCCCCCGAGGTGTCTCGCCCGCCGGGTGGAGTGGTCATGGGAGGCAAGGGTAGACGTCTCGTTTGGGCGCTGCCGTAATACTGTGGCGCGTGGCAATCCATGAGGCGACCCCAGAGGCGCACACCTGGCCGCTGGTTTCGGTCATCGTCCCGGTCCTCAACGAGGAGCGGCACCTGGCCGATGCCGTGGCGATGATCGCCGGTCAGGACTATCCCGGTGAGCTCGAGATCGTGCTCGCGCTGGGTCCCTCCAGTGACGGCACCGACGCCGTCGCCGCCGCTCTGGCGCAGGCGGACTCGCGAATCCGGTTGGTCGCCAACCCGAGCGGCAAGACGCCTGCCGGCCTGAATGCGGCCATCGGCGCGTCGCGCGGGAGCATCATTGCGCGGGTCGATGGCCATGCGGAGATACCCGTCGACTATGTGCGGGTGGCCGTGACAGCGCTGCGGGAGCACAACGCTGCCAATGTCGGGGGAGTGATGTCGGCCCAGGGGCGCACGCCTTTCGAGCGTGCGGTCGCGACAGCCATGCGCAGCACGATCGGGGTGGGCAATGCGGCCTTCCACGTCGGCGGCCAGGCGGCGGAGGCCGAAACCGTCTATCTCGGGGTTTTCCGTCGAGATGTCCTCTTGGACGTGGGCGGTTTCGACGAGCACTATGAGCGGGCCCAGGACTGGGAGATGAATCACCGGATCCGGGACCGTGGCGGCATCATCTGGTTCACGCCCGACCTCGTGGTGACCTACCGTCCCCGCAGCACCCCGGCCGCCCTGGCCAAGCAGTACTTCCAGTATGGGCGGTGGCGTCATGTCATCGCTCGACACCACGAGGGTTCGATCAACCTGCGCTATCTCGCCCCGCCCGCGATGGTGCTCGGCACTACCGCGATGGGGCTCCTGGGACTACTGTGGCGTCCGGCCTGGTTGGTCCCGGCGGCCTACGCCGGGGCGGTCGCTGTCGGTGGGACTCTCGCGGGCAGGGGCGAGCCGGCCTCGGTCCGCGCCCTCACTCCGGTGGCGTTGATCGTCATGCACTGGTCGTGGGGCCTGGGTTATCTCACCTCGCCCCCGTCCCTCGCGCAGGGTCGGATCGCCGACCCGCGAACGGGAGGTTCCCTATGAGTGGACTGCGTGGGTACGCGCGCCGGGTCCGGTCTCTGGCCGTGTCCCTTGCGATCGGATCGATCGCTCTGACGTCGGCGCTCGCCGCCCCAACCACCGCGGCGGGAGCACCGGCGCAGCTGCCCCCGACGATGCCGGCCACTGGGCCGGGCCCGGCCCAGCCGTGGGGGGCTCAGCTCGACAAGGGCGTCGGCGCTCAGGACCCGGCGGAGCCACGGCATACCCCCGCGGGGACGCAGGAGCTCGGGGCACGCAGCGCGGGGGTGCCCGCCTCCTGGACGCTCCAGGGTGCCGGGGCCGGGCACGGAGTCGGGATGAGCCAGTACGGCGCGCTGGAACAAGCCAAGGCGGGGTGGAGCGCCGCCCAGATCCTGCGCTTCTACTATTCCGGCGCCACGGTGGCACCCGCCACCGACAGCATGACCCTGGTCGTCAACCTCGAGTCGGACACCACCTCCTCGACAGTGACCACCAGCGCCCTGGCCTCTGGTGGCGGTGCCTTCTCCCTCAGCGGCACCGGCGCCAGCATCAGCGGCGACGCCGGAGACGCCGTCACCTTCAGCCGTTCCGGTTCGAGTGTCAGCGCGACGTGCGCGCAATGCAGTGGCGGCACCAGCGTCACGGGGGCCCAGGTGACCCTGCGGTTTGCCGACGGCAAGACGCTCGCGAGCGTCGGCTCCGGCCGGTATGACGTCGGCATCCTGACCGTTGTCCCCTCCAGCGACTCCGCAGCGAGCATCGAGGTCGGCCTGCGCGTGCGGCTGCACGACGAGTATCTGGACCGGATTGCCGAGATGCCGTGGGGTTGGCCGGCTGCCGCGTTGCAGGCGCAAGCCGCGGCCGCCCGAGGGTATGCCCTGGCGAAGGTCAAGGACGGGCTGCGCTCGGATTGCGCCTGCCACGTCTACGACAACACCTATGACCAGGTCTTCTATGGGTACCCGGCCAGCGCAAACCTGCCGTACTGGTCGGCGTGGCAGAGCGCGGTTCGCGCCGGAGGCACGGCGAGCACGGGCATCGTCGCCCGCTATGACGGGAGTGTGGTTCGCGCCTACTACTCGGCGAGCAATGGCGGCTACACCCAGGCCTCGAAGGACGCGTGGGGCACGGCAATTCCCTATTTGGTTGCCAAGCCCGACCCGTGGTCGCTCAAGCCGGGCAACCCCTACCTGTCCTGGACCAAGGTCGTAACGGCCGCCCAACTCGCCGATGCCACCGGCGCCGCCGAGGTCGCCCGGTTGGAGCTGTCGCAGCGGGCACCCAGCCGCGCGCTGGGAACCGTGCGGGCATACACCACCTCCGGTGCGCAGAGCACCGCCTCCGGGGCCAGTGTCGCCGGGGCCTTGGGGCTGCCCTCACCGTGGGTGCGTCATCGCGGCCAGCGCCTCGCCGGGCCGGACCAGCCGAGCCTGGCTGCGGTCATTGCCCGCAGCGTCCCCGCGAGCGCTACCTCGGTGGTCCTGGTCAGCGGCGATCCCAACAAACTCCCGGATGCCGTGTCCGCGCCGCCCCTGGCCCGGGCGCTGGGTGCCCCCGTGCTGCTGACCGACGCGTTCGCACTCCCCTTGCCGACGGTGGGGGAGCTGAACCGGCGCGTTGCGGCCCTGAAGACGGCATACGTCATCGGCGGCGAGAGCACCATCAGCGACAACGTCGTCGGACAGCTCACGGCGCGCGGGCTGAAGGTGGTGCGCATCGCCGGCGCCGATCGCTATCAGGTCTCGGCGAATGTCGCGTTCGCCCTGCACCGCATCAAGGCGGTAACCAATGTGATCGTGGTCGGCGGAAATGCGCTGCCCGACGCGATCTCTGCCGGGGGACCGGCCGCCGCGACGGGCTCAGCGGTGGTGTTCACCACGCCGGACGGGTTGAGCACGAGCGCGGCCACCTTCCTCGATGCGGCCAAGCCCACCACCGCGCAGGTGACCGGTGGGACCGCCTCGGTCTCCGGGATGGTGGTCGCGGCCTTGCAGAAGCGGGGCATCACGACGGTGCGCCTCTCGGGCGCAGACCGCTACGGGGTCTCGGTGGCGGTGTCCGCCTTCTTCGTCCCCAAGATGCCCGGGACCAAGCTCGTGGTCGCGGCCGGCGACACGCACCTATTGCAAGACGGAGTCCTCGGCGCCGGCTTGGCCCGTCCGATCGTGCTCGTGGCCCGGGACCGGCTGCCGTCCGCGTCCGCGGCATACATCCAGACCTTGGGCTGGATCGGGACCATCGTGGGCATTGGCGGTCCGTCACACATCAGCGAGGCGACCTGGACGGCGATCCTGGACAGCTGACACCGCTGTCGCAGCCCGCCGACCCGGCGAATCCGCGCCGACCGGCAACTCAGCACAGGGTGCGCTCAGAACCACAGGATGCATCCTGTGGGCCTGAGCGCAACCCCTGCTAGCAGAGGTTGCATATACCACCGCGGCGGGCGTCAGGCCAGATCGACGGCGAAATCCGGGCCGGTCGCGGCGCGGACCTGCTCCACGGTGACATCGGGGGCGAGCTCGCGCAGGACGAGCCCGTTGTCGGTGACATCCATGACACACAGGTCGGTGATGATCCGGTGGACCACGCGTTTGCCGGTCAGCGGCAGCGTGCACTCGGCCACGATCTTGTGTGAGCCGTCCTTGGCGGTGTGCTCCATCAGGACAATGACGTGCTTGGCCCCGTGCACCAGGTCCATGGCCCCGCCCATGCCCTTGACCATCTTGCCCGGGATCATCCAGTTCGCGATGTCCCCGACGGTCGAGACCTGCATGGCTCCCAAGATCGCCGCGTCGACCTTGCCGCCCCTGATCATCCCGAAGCCTGTCTCTTATACACATCTCCGAGCCCACGAGACGGACTCCTATCTCGTATGCCGTCTTCTGCTTGAAA